>NZ_JBHUVA010000113.1:0-16191 GCF_042670805.1 Micromonospora sp. NPDC057141
CAACGACCGACCCCGTAAGATCCATGATTGGAAGAAGCCCTCCGAGATATTCGCCGAACTCGTAGAGGCAAATGCTTCGACCGCCTGAATTCGCCTACCTCTTGGAGCTTTTGCGCGACGATAATGTCGACCTCGCTGTCTATGTTGCTGAGCGGGCGTATGCGGCAGCGGACGAGTTCGAAGCACGTGAACAGGATCTAGAGGTTATTGGAAGTGATGATAGTGAGGCGCTGTTGCACGCTTCGTCGATCCAGGCCGAACTGCAGCGGCAGGTAGATGTCCTAAGTGCCCTGCAGGATCCTGTGGCCGACTCCTCTATAATTACCGGTTTGCGGGCCGCTGCGATGCGAGTGCCTGTTGGTGGCTTGACGGGAGCCGGCTAAATAGTCTGACGAAGCGCGGTATGGGCGGCATGTCTGCCGTTTCGAAGAGCCCGGTGGCTGGCCATAGTGTGCGGACTTCTCGTGTCGCGTGAATGCAGGTAGGAGATGTCCGCGACTCGATGGTCGTCTCGTACGGATCGTCCGGATGCGGTTCTAGCTCAATGCGGTAGTGACCGAAGGTAGTCGTCTTCGTGGGACGAAGCCGTTCGTTGCGCTGTCTCATCGGGTGCAATGTCGTGGCGTTGAGGCTCGGCCGGGCGTCGTCATGTCGGGCCGGGCTGCGAACCGGGGCCGGCGACGGGGCTCACTTAACCTTTCGTGGTCACGGCCCTGGTCACAGGTTTGGTGGTCGGCGGTGATACCAGCCGGCATTGCGGTATCGTGGGCTACTGAATGGTCCGGTTTTGCGTACTTATCGGTACGATCCCCCACGCCGTGACAGAATTGTTACGTAACTGGGGGTCAAGGGGTCGTCGGTTCGAATCCGGCCGTCCCGACAGTAAATCGGCAGGTCAGGGCCTTGATTCACTTCGGTGAGTCGAGGCCTTCTTGCTGTTCCGTCTCACAATTAATCACGTACGCTCGTACGGTTGGATTTCGGGCGGTGGGAGTCACCCGAACAGCCCTGATTCGAGGTGCTCGGCTGCCACCTTCAGGTGGCTGTTGTCCGGGTGGACGTAGACCCGCTTGGCGAGCGTGCCACCGTCTGCGTGTCCAGCCCAAGCCGCCAGCACGACGTCGGGCACCCCTGCGCCGGCGAGGTAGGTCAGGCAGGCGTGTCGCGCGTCGTAGGGTCGGACCTTGCGGACCCCGACCCGGGGCAGGGAGATCATGCTCCAGCCCAGGTCAGGTGGGGTAGGAAACGTTTTCGTAACGAGCCCTTGACCTTGTCGGCATGAGGCGGGCACACTCCCCGGAAACGTTTACAACATTTCGAGGTGGAGGTCCTACAGGTGGCTCGTAAACGTTTACAGTCCGATGGGGACCGACCGACCGTGCACACCGTCGCGGCTCGGGCCGGTGTCTCGATCGCCTCCGCCTCCCGGGTGCTCAACGGCGTCGGCGGCAGCGCCGAGACCGTCCGGCGGGTACGCGCCGCAGCGGCCGAGGTGGGCTACGTGCCCAACGCCATCGCCCGCTCGTTGCAGTCCCAGCGCACCGACCTGATCGCCCTCGCCGTCGAGGACATCGGCAACCCGGTCTACGTGGCGATAATGCGGGCCATCGAGTCGGTCGTCGCCGCCTCCGGCCGCCAGCTGGTGGTGCACGCCACCGGTGGCCAGGTCGACAACGAGACCGCCCTGCTGCGCCGGCTCGCCCACCGCTACGTGGACGGGATGATCATCTCGCCGATCCGGATCACCGACGCCCACCTCACCGCCCTGGTCGACAGCCCCGTACCGGTCGTGGTGATCGGTCAGCTGCCCGCCGACGTCGGCGTGGACAACGTCCGGACCGACTCCCGCAGTGGCGTCGGGCTCGCCGTGGCCCACCTGGTGGCGGCCGGTCGACGGCAGATCGGCTTCGTCAACGGCCCGCTCGACACCGTGCCCGGCGCGGCCCGGGACGCCGGCTTCCGGACCGCCCTGGCCCGGCACGGCATCACCCTCGACGAGACGCTGATCGAGGTCGGCGACTTCCAGTACGCCGCCGGCCGGGCCGCCGCCGAACGGCTGCTTGCCCGAGCCCGACCCGACGCGCTGGTCTGCGCCAACGACCTGATCGCGGTCGGCGCCCTGCACGCGCTGCTCGCCGCCGGCCGACGGGTGCCCGAGGACGTCGCCCTGATCGGCATGGACGACACGGAGTTGGCCGAGATGATGTTCCCCCAGCTCTCCAGCGTGTCGCTCGGCTCGGCCGGCCGTGGTCGGCGGGCCGCCGAGCTGCTGTTGGAGCGGATCGCCGACCCGACGCTGCCGCCCCGACGCGAGCAGGTCGCTCCGGACCTCGTCGTCCGAGCCTCCAGCCCGGACCTCGTCGTCCGCGCCGCCGGCCCGCAACCGTCGGGACAGGACCCCCGGGCCACCGAAGGCGACGGCGGAGTGCCCTCCCGCAAGGCCGAGGGGGTGCTCAGGTGAGCGCGGTCGCGGAGGTCGAGCCGACCGGCGGGCGGAACGGGCCGGGCCGGAAGGGACGGGACAACCGGCGGCCGTCGGGTGGCTCCGACAAGCTGACCATCTACCTGCTGCTGTTGCCGTCGCTGCTGCCGATCATGGTGCTCTCGGTCTTCCCGCTGGTGCGCGGGATGTACCTCGGCTTCACCGACGCGCGGGCCGGCCGCAACACCGACATCAGCTTCACCGGCCTGGACAACTACCGGGAGCTGCTCGGTGACGAGCTGTTCTGGAACTCGTTCCAGGTCGGGCTGATCTGGGCGGTCGGCGTGACCGTGCTGCAGTTCGTGCTCGCCCTCGGGCTGGCGTTGCTGCTCAACCAGCGGCTGCGCTTCCGGGGCGTGGCGCGGGTGCTGGCCGTGGTGCCGTGGGCGATGCCCCCGGTGGTGGTCGGCATCCTCTGGAAGCTGGTCTACCACCCGGACGCCGGGCTGCTCAACGAGTTCTTCTACCGGATCGGTGCCGAGGGGCTGCGGACCAACTGGCTCGGCGACTTCAGCACCGCGCTGCCCGCCGTGATCGTCGTCGGCGTCTGGGCCGGGATGCCGCAGACCACTGTGGTGCTGCTGGCCGGGTTGCAGGGGGTGCCCCCGGAGTTGCACGAGGCGGCAGCGGTGGACGGCGCGAGCAGCTGGCACCGGTTCCGCACCGTGACGCTGCCCGCGCTCGCGCCGGTCATCGTGGCGATCACCTCGCTCGACTTCATCTGGAACTTCAACTCGTTCGGGTTGGTCTACGTGCTGACCGCCGGTGGGCCGGGTGGCAAGACGATGCTGCCGATGCTCTTCGCCTACGAGGAGGCGTTCCGCTACGGCAACTACGGCTACGCCGCCGCGCTCGGCAACGTGATGGTCGTGATCATCGTGGCGCTGCTCGCCGTCTACCTGCGCCGTCGACTGAAGGAGGCGAACTGACCATGCTGGGCAAATCGAGCCGTACCAGCCGGGTGCTGCAGTACCTGGCGCTGGCCGGATACCTGATCTTCCTCGGCTTCCCGCTGGTGTGGCTGCTCTCCACCTCGTTCAAGCCGCCCCGCGAGCTGGTGCAGCTGCACCCGACGCTGATCCCGGTCAACCCGACCCTGGACAACTTCGTACAGGCCTTCACCGAGCAGGAGTTGGGCCGGGCGGCGCTCAACAGCCTCCAGGTCTCGCTCGCCTCAGCGGTGCTGACCGTCCTGGTCGCGCTGCCCGCGTCGTACGCGCTGGCCCGTTTTCGCAGCCGGCTCGGCACCGCCGCGCTCGGCTGGGTGCTGCTCAGCCAGCTCTTCCCGTTCGTGTTGTTGATCATCCCGATCTTCCTGGTGCTCCGCGAGGTCGGGCTGGCCAACACCCATGCCGGGTTGGTGCTGATCTACGTGGTCTGGGCGCTGCCCTTCGCGCTCTGGATGCTCCAGGGCTTCGTCCGCAACATTCCCAAGGAGTTGGAGGAGGCTGCCGCGGTCGACGGGGCCAGCCGGTTGCAGACCCTGCGTCGGGTGGTCTTCCCGCTGCTCGCCCCCGGCCTGGTCGCCACCGCGCTGTTCTCCTTCATCTCGGCCTGGAACGAGTTCTTCTTCGCCCTGGTGCTGATCAAGACGCCGGACCTGGCGACCCTGCCGGTCACCCTGGCCCGGTTCGTCGGCATCGAGGGCACCGCCCGTCTCGGCCCGCTGGCCGCCGGCTCACTGCTCGCCACCCTGCCCAGCCTCGTCTTCTTCGCCTTCATGCAACGCCGGCTCTCCTCCGGCTCCCTGGCCGGAGCCGTCAAGGGCTGACCGCGACCGGGTCAGGGCCGAACCGGAACGCATCCCCCACCACCATCAAGGAGGTCCACCTCATGCACCTGAACAGGTTCAGTCGTCGACTTGCCGCCAGCGCGCTGGCGACAGTCGTCGGATTGGGCGCCCTGGCCGGCTGCGGCACGGGCGACGACGACGGCAAAGCCGGCGGCCCGGTCAAACTGCGGTTCCTCAGCCTCGCCTGGCAGAAGGAGTCCCTCCAGGCCAACAAGGACTTGGTGGCCAAGTGGAACGCCGACCACCCGGACATCCAGGTCGAGTACGTCCAGGGTGACTGGAACTCGGTGCACGACCAGTTGCTCACCTCGTTCGAGGGCGGCGACGCGGCCGACATCGTGCACTACGAGTCGTCGGCGATCGGCGAGTTCAGCAGGCAGGGCTACCTGACCGACCTGTCCGGCCTGCTCTCCGACGACTTCAAGGGCCAGATCGACAAGGGTGTCTGGCAGACCACCACCTTCGACGGCAAGGTCACCGGCGTGCCGTTCCTGCTGGAGTCGCAGGTGGTCATCGCCAACAAGAAGCTGCTCGACGCGGCCGGCATCGCGGTGCCCCCGGCCGACGGCGGCTGGACCTGGGACGAGTTCCAGGCCAACGCCCAGAAGTTGACCAAGCCCGGCCAGTACGGCACGGCCTGGGCCCTGAAGTCGCCGACCAACCGGGTGCTCAACCTGGCGCTCAACTTCGACGGCAAGTTCTTCTACGACGAGAACGGCAAGACCCAGGTCAAGGTCGGCGACGCGGAGAAGGAGATCCCGAAGCGGATCCACGACATGATCTACACGACCAAGTCGGCCTCGCCGGAGGCGCTCGGGATGAGCGGCGCGGACAGCCTCCCCGGGTTCTTCGGCGGGAAGTACGCGATGATCCCCGGCTCGGTCTCGCTGCGTCAGCAGATGGTGGAGCAGGCGCCGGCCGACTTCGAGTGGGTGACCCTCCCCCCGATCAAGGGGCTCACCACCAACCAGGCGGCCAACCCGCAGACGCTGTCGATCGCCGAGGACTCCCCGGCCAAGAAGCAGGCCGCGCAGTTCCTGGAGTTCTTCCTGAACCCGGCCAACATGGCCGCCCTGGCCAAGGGCGACTGGCTGGTGCCGACCGGTAAGCAGGCCGGGGAGGAACTGGTCAAGACGACCGGCGGCAAGCAGGGCTGGGACGTCGCGGCGGACAGCGCCGCGGACCTGACCGCCGCGCCGTTCCAGAAGGCCGAGGGCTACCCGGAGTGGAAGACCAAGTACGCCACCCCGGCGCTCCAGCAGTACTTCGCCAACAAGATCACGCTAGACCAGCTCGGTAACCAGCTGGTCGACGGTGGGAAGCAGGTTCTGAGGTAATCATGGCTACCTTGCTCGACAAATCGGTTGGGGCTCTGGTCGGCGCGGCGGTGGGCGACGCCCTCGGCGGGGCCACCGAGACAGCACTGCCCGAGCAGATCCGGGCCCGTTACGGCGGATGGGTGGAGGGCGTCGCGCCTCCGTTCCACGCCGACTGGGCCACCGCGCGGCCGATGGCGCCGTACCACAAGGGCGACGGGCACATCACCGACGACACGTTGATGACCCACGCCCTGGTGCGGGCGTACGCGGCCAAGCGGGACCACCTTGACGCGTACGACGTGGCGGAGCTGCTCGTCCCCGACCTGATCGAGCGGGTGGTCCGGATACCCGATCTGGAGCGGGACGGGCTGACCTTCCACCGCCTCGCCGCCGCCGAGCGGTGGCTGGTCACCCGGCTGCACCACGCCCACGCCGACCCGCGCGAGGCGGGCGTCGGCAACATCGTCAACTGCGGCGCGGCGATGTACATGGCACCGGTCGGGGTGGTCAACGCCGGCGACCCGGCCGGCGCGTACGCCGAGGCGGTGGAGATCGCCGGGGCACACCAGCAGAGCTACGGGCGGGAGGCGGCGGCGGTCTTCGCCGCCGCCGTCGCCGCGGCGATGACCCCCGGCGCGGGCGTCGACGACGTGGTCGACGCGGCGGTGGAGCTGGCCCGGGACGGCACCCGGGCCGCCATCGTCGCCGTGGTGGAGCAGGCCAGGGGGTACGACGACTGGCGTACCGCCATCGCTCCGCTGCGCGCGGCGGTGGCGCCGTACGACACCGTCGGCGAGGACTACCGCCGCCCGGGACTCGGTGCCCGGCGGCCGAGCCGGCTGCACTCGATCGAGGAGTTGCCGGTCGCGCTCGGCATGCTCGTGGTGGCACGGGGGGAGTTCCGGGCGGCGGTGCTCGGGTCGGTCAACTACGGCCGGGACGCCGACTCCACCGCGACGATGGCGGCGGCGGTCGCCGGTGCGCTCGGTGGTGCGGCAGCGGTGCCGCCGGAGTGGTCGGACGTGGTGGCCGAGGCGTCCCGTACCGATCTGGTGACCCCGGCCCGCGAGCTGGCCGAGGTGGCGGTCGAGGTCTTCGCGCGCGACCGGGACCGGTTCACCCGCCGGGCCGAGCGCTTCACCGGGTTGCACCGATGAGGCTGACCTGGGTACAACCCGAGGACCTGCTGCCACACGAGCTGGTCGCCAGCCGGGCCGAGGGCCGGGACGTCACCGGCGTCGCCGAACAGTGGTCGGCGGCCGGCGGGGTCCTGGAGCCATCGGTCAGCGGTGCCTCCGCGACCCCGGCCGACCCGGCGCTGCGCGCGCTGGCCGCGAAGCTGCTGGACGACTGTGCCGCCCTGCCGGGCACGACCGACCCGGCCGAGCCGGAGTCGCTGGACGGCATCCGGGCGAGCTGGCCCGCTGCCTGGCCACTGCCGGCCGGGCCGGCGGCGGAGGACCGGTTGCACGGGGCCTGGCTCGGCCGGGCGGTCGGCTGCCTGCTCGGCAAGCCGGTGGAGAAGATCCCCCGGGCCGGCATCCGGGAGATCCTGACCGCCACCGGTCGCTGGCCGCTGGCCGGCTACTTCACCGCCGAGGGGCTGCCGGCCGAGGTGGCTGCCCGGTGGCCGTGGAACCGGCGCAGCGCGCCGACCAGCCTGGCCGAGAACATCGACGGGATGCCGGAGGACGACGACCTCAACTTCGCCCTGCTGGCCCTGCGGGTGCTGGAGACCCACGGATCTGGGTTCACCAGCGCCGACGTGGCCCAGGCATGGCTGGACTGGTTGCCCGGCGGCCGGGTCTTCACGGCCGAACGGGTGGCGTACCGGAACCTGCTGCTCGGGCTGACGCCACCGGAGACGGCGCTGCGGCACAACCCGTTCCGGGAGTGGATCGGCGCCCAGATCCGCACCGACGTCTACGGCTGGGTCAACCCCGGCCGGCCGGACCGGGCCGCCGAACTGGCCTACCGCGACGCCACGGTCAGTCACGTCCGGGCCGGTGTGTACGGGGCGCTCTGGGTGGCCGCGATGTGCGCCGCCGCGCCGGTCGCCGACGACGTGGAGACGGTGCTCGACGCCGGGGAGTCGGTGCTGCCACCGGGGAGCGGCTTCGCCGCCACCGTCCGGGCCGCCCGTCGACTCGGTGCCGGGGCCGACGACTGGGAGACGGTCGTCGACGCCCTGTACCAGCGGCACGGCCACCTGCACTGGGTGCACGTGTTCAACAACGCCGCCCTGGTCGCCGCCGCGCTGGCGTACGGCCGGGGAGACTTCGTACGGTCGATCTGCGCGGTGGTCAGCGGTGGCTGGGACACCGACTCGACCGGGGCCACCGTCGGCTCGGTCACCGGCGCGCTGGCCGGCGCGGCCGGGCTGCCGCAGCAGTGGACCGGCCCGCTGAAGGGCCGGCTAGGCAGCAGCATCGCCGGGTTCGACGGGATCGGCTTCGCCGAGTTGGCGCACCGGACCCACCGGCTCGGGAGCGCCTCGTGACCCGCCGGAGGACGGTCGCCGTGGTCGGCAGCGCCAACCTGGACCTGGTGGTCACCACACCACAGCTACCCCGGCCCGGGGAGACCATGCTCGGTGAGGGCTTCCGGATGGTCCCCGGTGGCAAGGGCGCCAACCAGGCCGTCGCGGCGGCTCGGGCCGGCGCCGACTGCGCCTTCGTCGGCGCGGTCGGCGACGACGACTTCGGGCGTACCCTGCGGGAGAACCTCACCGGCGCGGGCGTGGACGTGCGGGGGTTGCGTGAGCTGCCCGGACCTTCCGGGGTGGCGCTGATCGCGGTCGACGCCTCGGCCGAGAACCTCATCGTGGTGGCGCCCGGTGCCAACGCCGGGCTGGCCGACCTCGACGACGCCGACCGGGCCACCATCGCCGGTGCGGACGTGCTGCTGACCCAGCTGGAGGTGCCACTGCCGGCCGTCACCCGGGCCGCCCGCTGGGCACACGACGCGGGTACCACAGTGGTGCTGAACGCGGCACCCGCCCGGCAACTGCCGGCAGAGCTGCTCGACCTGGTCGACCTGCTGGTGGTCAACCAGCACGAGGCGGCGGTGGTCGCCGGCCGACCGGAGTCGGCCGAGGCGGACGGCTCGCTCGACGCGCTGCTGGCGCTGGTGCCCCGGGTGGTGCTGACCCTCGGGGCGCGGGGGGCGATCTACGCCGACCGGGACGGCCGGCGGCTGGCGGTCGCCGCCCCGACGATCGACGCGGTGGACACCACGGCGGCCGGCGACGCCTTCACCGGGGCGCTCGCCGTCGGCTGGGCCGAGCGGGGCGGCCCGGACAGCACCGGTCCGGACACCACCGGCCTGGACAGCACCGAGGTGCTCACCGACGTGCTGCGCTGGGCCTGCGCGGCCGGCGCCGCCTGCGCGTTGCGCCTGGGTGCCGGCACCGCCCTGCCCACCCGTACGGAGATCGACGCCCTGTTCGCCACCACCTACGCCGGAGCCGACCGATGACCACCGGGGTGAGTTTCAACCCGTACGTGCCGAGGCCGATCGACCGGCCGACCACGGTGCCGCTCGCCACGGACGCGCCCCTGGACGAGTTGGACGAGGCGAAGATCTTCGCCGCCCCGGACGAGCCCGCCGACTGGCCGGCCTGGCGGGAGCAGTTGACCCGGTGGCGGGCCGAGGCCCGGCACCGGCTCGGCTACACCGGCCGGCACTACGACGAGATCGCCGGCGACTGTCACAGCGTCGCGCTGCTCTGGCTCTGGGACGAGACCCTCTACGACCACGAGCGCGGCGTCTTCACCGTCGACGCGTTCCTCGACGCGGCCGAAGGTGACTTCGGTGGCTTCGACGGGGTGGTGCTGTGGCACGCGTACCCGGTGATCGGGCTGGACGAGCGCAACCAGTTCGACTTCTACCTCGACGTGCCGGAGTTGCCCGAGGTGGTGCGCGCCTTCCAGGCCCGGGGGGTACGGGTCTTCGTCGACTACAACCCCTGGGACACCGGCACCCGGCGGTCGGCCCACCCGGACGCGGTGGAGGTCGCCGCGCTGGTCGGCCGGCTCGGGGTGGACGGGGTCTTCCTGGACACCCTCAAGGAGGGCGCCGGGGAGCTGCGCCGCGAGCTGGACCTGGTACGCCCCGGCATCGTGCTGGAGGGCGAGAGCCGGGTTCCGCTGGCCCGGGTCGAAGATCACGCGATGTCCTGGGCGCAGTGGTTCGCCGACTCGACGGTGCCCGGTGTGCTGCGCGCCAAGTGGTTCGAGCGGCGGCACATCCTGCACCACACCCGGCGCTGGCACCGCGACCACCTCGACGAGCTGCACTCCGCCTGGCTCAACGGGTGCGGGGTGCTGGTCTGGGAGAGCGTCTTCGGGGTCTGGGTCGGCTGGAACGACCGGGACCGGTCGGTGCTGCGCGCGATGCGCCGCGTCCAGGCCAGCCACGCCGCGTGGTTGCGCGCCGAGGACTGGGTCCCGCTCGCCGACCACCCCGGCACCCCGACCCAGGTGTACGCCTCGCGCTGGACGCACGCCGGAACACCTCTGTGGACGGTGGTCAATCGGGGCCCGGCGTACGACGGGACGTGGCTGGTCGTCGACCCCGGGTCCGGGCGACACTTCGTCGACCTGGTCACCGGGACGGAGCTGAACGGGACGGCCCTGCCGGACGGCCGGATCGCGGTCGGCGGGCCGTTGCCGGCCGGCGCGGTCGCGGCGGTGGTGGCGACCGACGAGCCGCCCGGCGACCGGGACGAACTGCCCCGCGCCACCGACCGGACGCCCGGTACCGTCGCGCCGACGCCCCGCGACGCCGGGGCGGGCTCGGCGGTCGAGGACCCGAGCTTCCCGGCTCGGGCGGCGGTGCTCCGACCGGCCCCGGTCGCCCCGGTGCGGGAGCTGCCCGACGGGATGGTCGCCGTTGACGGCGGCCGGTACGACCTGCTGGTCCGGCACCGGGTCCGGGAGACCGGGCTCTACGGCGAGGCGCCGTACGTCGACGAGTGGAAGCCGCTGCCGCCCCGACTGCACCACCCCGGCACCCTGCACCGCAGCGTCCGGCTCGGCCGGTTCGCCATCGACACCCACGAGGTGACCCACCGCCGGTACGCCGAGTTCCGCGCCGCCACGGGCTACCGCCCGACCCGGCCGGAACGCTTCACCGCCGGTCAGGGGCACCCCGACGCCCCGGTGACCGGTGTCGAGATCGCCGACGCGCGGGCGTACGCCGCCTGGGCCGGGCTGCGCCTGCCGACCGAGGACGAGTGGCAGGTGGCCGCCGAGGCGGGCCTGTTGCACCGGGCCGAGCCGCTGGTGTGGAACCTGACCGAGAGCGAACACACCGACGGGCGTACCCGTTTCGTGATCGTCAAGGGCGGTGCGGCGTACCGGGCCGAGGGCTCGGACTGGTATCTCGACGGCGGCCCGCAACCTCCGCGGGTCTCGGTGAAGCTGCTGCTGCTCGGGGCCGGCCTGACCCGTTCCGACTCGGTCGGTTTCCGCTGCGCGGCCGACCTGCCCACCTGACCGTTCCCTCTCCCCCACCACCGCTGCGAGGAGTCCTTTCATGACGAAGACCTGGCGGAGCGGCGGTGCCCTGGTGGCGCTGCTGCTCGCCGTCGGCCTGACCGGCGCGCTGCCCGGCGGGGCCGCCGCCGGGCAGAAGCCCGGCGGCACGCTGACCACCGCGACCTCCCCCTCGGCCGCGCTCGGCACCCCGATCGACTACACCGTCTACCTGCCCGACGGCTACACCGCCAAGCGCAACGCCACCACCCGCTACCCGGTGCTCTACCTGCTGCACGGGCGCGGCGACACCATGCAGGCGTGGACCCGGATCAAGGCCGACCTGGACAAGCTGATCGCCGACAAGGTGGTGCCGCCGGTGATCGCGGTGCTGCCCGACGCCCCCTGGAGCAGCCGGGGCAGCTACTACGTCGACTCCGCCTACACCGGCGACGACCCGGGCCGGCCGGTCGAAACGGCGTTGACCCGGGACCTGGTCGCGCACGTCGACGGCACCTACCGCACCGCCGCGCACCGGGGCGCCCGGCTGATCGGCGGGTACTCGATGGGCGGCGCCGGGGCGCTGCGATACGCCCTGGCCCATCAGGATCTCTTCGCCAACGCGCTGGTGCTCAGCCCGGCGGTCTACCGGCCGTCGCCGCCGGTCGACTCGTCGGCCCGCGAATTCGGCGGGTACGGCTCCGGCACCTCCCTCTTCTCCGAGGAGGTCTACCAGCGGCTGAACTATCCGGCGCTGCTGCCCGGCCTGGACGCCGAGTCCCCGGTGCGGATGTACATCGCGGTCGGTGACGACGAGTGGGCCAACCCGGAGCCGGCGGACGCCGTCCACGACCTGGACTACGAGGCCGCCACGCTCTACAACACGGTGCGCCGCACCGACGGGGTGGCCGCCGAGTTCCGGGTGCTCGACGGCGGGCACGACTGGGACGTCTGGCGGCCGGCCTTCATCGACGGGCTGACCCAGCTGGCCGGCACGCTCAGCGCCACCCCGCCGGCCGGGCTGCCCGGCCCGGTGCGCGGCAGCGCCGGCACCGACTGGGCCGGTGGCGTGGCCGCCCACCCGGACGGCACCACCACCATCGGGTACGCCGCCTCCGGCGCGGTCGCCGGCCAGCCGTACGCCGGTGGGCTCGACGCGGTGGTCAGCCGGCTCGCCGCCGATCAGACCACCGTGCAGTGGACCACCCAGTTCGGCACCCCCGCCAACGACCGGCTCTACGGTGTGGTGCCGCTGGCCGACGGCGGCGTGCTCACCGCCGGCTACACCCGGGGTGACCTGGACGGGAAGCACCCGGGCAGCCCGGCCGACGACGGGTTCGTGGCGAAGCTGACCGGCACCGGCGAGCGGGCCTGGACGACCCAGGTCGGCGACCCGGCCAAGGCGGACCGCTTCTATGCCGTGACGGCCGCCCCGGACGGGGGCGCGTACGTCGCCGGTTACACCAGCGGCTCGTTCGGCGGCACCAGCGCCGGCGACAAGGACGCCGTGCTGGCCCGGATCGGCCCGGACGGCACGCTCGCTTGGAGCCGCCAGCTCGGCGGGGCCGGCGAGGACAAGGCGTACACGGTGACCGCCGACGCGGACGGCGTCTACGTCGCCGGTGGCAGCTCGGCCGGCATGCCCGGCACGACCGCGCTCGGCGGCACCGACGGCTGGCTGGCCCGGTTCACCCCGGACGGTAAGCAGCGGTGGATCACCTCGGCCGGCGGTGCCGGGGACGACCTGCTCGGCGGGGTCACCCTCACCTCCACCGGTGCCGTGGTCGCCACCGGCTCGACCGGCGGGGAGGCCACCGCCGGCGGCACCGACGCGCTGACCGTGTCGTACGCCAAGAACGGCCAGCAGCGCTGGCGGACGGTGACCGGCGGTCGGGGCGCCGATGCCGGCGCGGACGTGGTGGCCCTGCCCGACGGCGCGGTCGCCGTGGTCGGCTTCACCGGCAGCGCCCTCGGGGTGCCGGTCGGCGGCGCGGACGTGCTCACCCTGCGCTTCAACGCCCGGGGCAAGCAGCTCGGGGTGGCCCAGTTCGGCACCCCGCGCGACGATGCGGCCGACGCGTTCAGTGAGGAGAACGTCTACGCCGCCCTTGCCGCCGACGGCCGGTTGCTGGTCAGCGGCCTGACCGCCGGGGTGCCGGTGGGCGGTGGCGCGCTCGGCAACGGCGACGTCTTCCTGGCCGTGGTCGACCCGGTCAAGGGGACGCCGTGACCGCCGCCGGGGCCGGGCGGGGATTCGTCCCGTCCGGCCCCGGCGGGCCGGACGCCGACCGGCCCGCCGCGCAGGATCACCACGTCGCCCCACCCGGCCCGCTCGCCGGGGTGAAGGTGGTCGAGCTGGCCACCCTCTTCGCCGGCCCGCTGGCCACCGCCTTCCTCGGTGACTTCGGCGCCGACGTGGTTAAGGTCGAGCATCCGTCCCAGCCCGACCCGTCGCGCGGGCACGGGCCGGCCAAGGACGGGATCGGCCTGTGGTGGAAGGTGCTCGGGCGCAACAAGCGCACGATCACCCTCAACCTCTCCGACGCCGACGGCGCCGCCCTGCTGCTCCGGCTGGTCGCCGACGCCGACGTGCTGGTGGAGAACTTCCGACCGGGCACCCTGGAACGTTGGGGGATCGGCCCGGCCGAGCTGCACGCGGTCAACCCCCGGTTGGTGATCGCCCGGATCAGTGGCTTCGGGCAGGTCGGCCCGTACGCCCGGCGGCCCGGCTTCGGCACCCTCGCCGAGGCGATGAGCGGCTTCGCCGCCGCCACCGGGGAGCCGGACGGCCCGCCGACCCTGCCGCCGTTCGGGCTGGCCGACTCGGTGACCGCACTGACCGCCGCGTACGCCGTCATGCTGGCGCTGCGCTCGCGGGAGGCGACCGGCGTCGGGCAGGTGGTCGACCTCGCGATCATCGAGCCGATCATGGCGATGCTCGGCCCGCAGATCACCTGGTACGACCAGCTCGGCTACGTCCAGCCCCGGCTGGGCAATCGGTCGGTGAACAACGCCCCGCGCAACACCTACCGCTGCGCGGACGGGCACTGGGCGGCCGTGTCGACGAGTGCGCAGAGCATCGCCGAACGGGTGCTGCGGCTGGTCGGCCGCCCCGAACTGATCGACGAGCCGTGGTTCGCCACCGGCAGTGGCCGGGCGGCGCACGCCGACGAACTGGACGCGGCGGTCGGCGCGTGGGTGGCCCAGCGGGACCGGGCCGAGGTGGTCGCCGCGTTCGAGGCGGCGCAGGCCGCCGTCGCCCCGGTCTACGACGTGGCCGACATCCTCGCCGACCCGCAGTACGCCGCGCTCGGCACCGCCGTCACCGTGCCCGACGAGGAACTGGGCGAGCTGCGGATGCAGAACGTGCCATTCCGGCTCTCCGCCACCCCCGGGGAGATCCGGCACGCCGGTCGGGGGCACGGCCAGGACAGCGACGAGGTGTTCGACACGCTCGGGCTGACCGCCGAGGAACTGGCCGCGCTGCGTGAGCGGGGCGTCGTCTGATGCTGCTGACCCTGCTCTACGTGCCCGGTGACCGGCCGGACCGGTTCGCCAAGGCGGTCGCCTCCGGTGCCGACACGGTGATCCTCGACCTGGAGGACGCGGTGGTCGCCGGCCGCAAGGCGTACGCCCGCTCGGCGGTCGCCGAGTTCCTCGGGCAGGAGCAGCCGGTGCCGGTGCAGGTGCGGGTCAACGAGCTGACCGGCCCGGACCTGCCGGCCGACCTGGCCGCACTGACCGGCCGGTCGCCTGAAGTGTCCGACTCGGGTGACTCGGGCGACCCGGGTAGCTCGGGCGGCTCGCCCGGATCGGGCGGCGCAGTGCCGCCCGGTCTTGCCGGCCTCCGTCTGCCCAAGGTGGAGTCGCCGAACACCGTGTCCGACCTGGCACGACGGATCGCGGTGCCGCTGCACCCGCTGATCGAGTCGGCCGTCGGGCTGGAGTCGGCGTACGCCATCGCGGGCGCGCATCCGGCGGTGGCCTCGGTCGGGCTCGGCGAGGCCGATCTGCGCTCCGACCTGGGGGTGACCGGTGAGGAGGGGCTGACCTGGGCGCGGAGCCGGCTGGTGGTGGCGGCTCGGGCGGCCGGCCTGCCGCCACCGGCGATGTCGGCCCACACCGACGTCCGGGATCTCGACGGGCTGGCCGCCTCCTGCGTCGCCGGCCGCCGCCTCGGCTTCGTCGGTCGGACCGCCATCCACCCGCGCCAGTTGCCGGTGATCGTGGCGGCCTTCCGGCCGGCCGACGAGGAGGTGGCACGGGCCGAGGAACTGCTTGCGGCCATGGCCGAGGCGGTCACCCGGGATTCGGGTACGACGGTGCTGCCGGACGGCCGCTTCGCCGACCGGGCGATGGTGGCCGCCGCCGAACGCACCCTCGCCCTCGCCCGCCGGTACGCCTGACCCGGCCCAGGGGAAAGGCCGTTGTGTGCACCCGGCTACCCGGATCGACGGTTGAACTGGGTCAACCAGCAGACGCCGCCGCGAGCGCAACGGCTTTCGGCTCCCTGCAGGCGGACCCGAGTCAGGGGAGGGGTTCGGGTAATCTGTGGCGCAGCCGGCCGTTAGCTCAGTGAGCCATTCCGCGCAAGCGGGCGGTAGCAGTCAGTAGCTGTCCGGAATGCCGGGTAGGCGTTGGACGCGTCAGATCAGGTCCGGTACGAAGAGAAGACGCAGAACCTCGATACGAAGTGGTCCTTCCACAGATCAACTTCATAGAGGTCGAGTTCATACCACTACGGGAATGGCTGACTGATGCAACTGGACGACGAATCGAAGTCGAAGGCTCTGCGCCTCGTTCGTGAACTACGCGACCCGACTCTTCCGGATGAGGGCGTAGCTGATCGGTTATCGAGGCTGGAGTCAATCCTTCGACGCCCAAATATGCTCGACCTTCTTTTCTTCAATGATCCAGAATTGACGGACGAGGAGGTTGTAGAGAAGGCTGCAGCATATAAGCCGATTGAGCTTTGAAAGGTTGTCCTCGTGGTCCAATTTTGCCTGCAGTCAGAGTGCGGGCGAATGGCGAATTCAGGCGGTCGAAGCATTTGCCTCTACGAGTTCGGCGAATATCTCGGAGGGCTTCTTCCAATCATGGATCTTACGGGGTCGGTCGTTG
>NZ_JBHUVA010000114.1:0-16134 GCF_042670805.1 Micromonospora sp. NPDC057141
ATCCGAAAGCCCCCCACCAAGAGGACCCCCATCCGGGGCAACTCGCTCTCCCTACCACCCGCCACTCTCGCGCCGGGCACTTTTACTACGTTACCTCACCGTCTCCGCCGTGTCAAACCATGTATCCCGGTCTGTCGTGCTTCGTACGGGTATTGCGCTCATGATCGCGCGCAGCAGCGAACCGCTGCTCGTGATCATCGGATTTGGCAGGCCGGCCGCCGTGGTCTCCCACGATCGCGCCCGGTTCCCCGCCGGTTGCGTACCTTACCCGGTCGGTTTCGCCGCTCCAAATCCGCCCTGCGGCAGATCCGGTGGCCCCGCCCGACTCGTCCCTGCAGGGCCGAGCTGTGCTGTCCCGCGCTCCGGCCTTCAGGACTTTCGCCCTGTTTCGTCCGTTCCGCGCTGGCAGAGAGAAAGTTACGCGTCCCGGGGTTTCAACGTCAAATCGGGGGGTAGAGGCCCACGTCACACCATTCGTGACCGAAGATACCCGCAGCTCAACGGGTCAGCCCCGGTTGCGGGCGGCCCGCCAGCCCCGTACGCCGAGGACGCCGACCGTGCTGCCGATCGCCAGGGACGCCGCGATCAGCAGGGCATGGATCCAGAGAAACCCGGTGGGCGCCCCCTCGCCGACGGCGCCGCCGGCCCAGGCACGAGGGTCGTTCCAGATGGCGACGGCGAACCGGGGCCAGATCACCCACGTCCACGCGCCGACCCCGACGAGGAAGAGCGCCCACCCGCGCGACAGCACCATGGTCCGCGAGTATGCCAGCAGGCCCGCTCCAGAACCTGGTGACCGTGCCCCCGGCTTGAGCGGGTGCCGTCGCTCAAGGACATGGCGCGGGCCGCCGGCAAGGACGACGCGGCGCACGTCGAGGTGACCCGGGAGATCGCCGGCCGGGCCGTCATGGGGATGTACACCGACCCGAACCGGGTGCGCGCCGACGTGCCGGGCACGGCGGAGGGGTACCCGGTGTTCGCGTACCACGACGTGTTCAACCCGGACCGGGAGCAGGTGGCGAACCTCGGGCAGCGGTACCGGGCCGGCCGGCACGGGACGCGCGGTGTCAGTCCTCCGGGTCCGGGTTCTCCCTGAGCACGCCGTTGAGGTAGAGCGACTCGCGGCAGGTGGTGGCGCGGGGGGCGTTGGCCGGAGCGCCGGGGCGCCGGCAGACCACCGTCAGGGTCACCCTGCCCCGGGCGGGTATCCGGATCGGGGTGACCGAGTGGTAGTCCTGGTTGCGGAAGTTCTCCAGGGCGTAGGTGACCACCCGCACCTGGTTCGCGGTGACCGTCAGCGTGCCCTCGTCGCCCTGCACGTTGTCGACCAGGAAGTCGGTGAGCAGGAAGGTCTTCCCCGCCGGGACCGTGTAGCTGCGCTCCGCCGACCCGTTCGGGCTGGTGCGGAAGGTGATGGCGACGGAGAACTGCTCGCCGCCGAGGCCACCGGCGGGGCCACCCACCCCGCCGTCGCCGGAGGTGCCGCCGCCGGGGTTGCCGCCGCCCGGGGCGCCGCCGCCGGGCGGGGCGGTCGTCGGGGCCGGGTTCGGTGCGGCGGTGGGCACCGGCTCGCCCTGCGCGACCTGCCGGGCCTTCTCCGCCTCCACCGCCTCCCGGGCGGCGGTCTCCACCTGCGGCCGCAGCAGCCCGAACCAGATCGCGGCCAACGCCAGCACCAGGGCCAGCAGCGCCGCCAGCAGCTTCAGCAGCCCCGCCGAGATGATCGGGCGCTGGACGAAGACGGCGTCCAGGCCACGGGTCCGGCCGTCGGAGGTGCGCAGCTCGACGGCGAACGGGTACTCCTTCGGCGGGCCCCACCAGAGCAGCCGGCGGGCGCGTACCCGAAGCGGGGTCTCGGCGCGGGTGCCGTTGGGTACGGTGACCGGCTCGGCGGGCAGCGCGAACGTCACCTGGTCGGTGCCCTCGGCGGCGGCGAGGCCGACCTGCTCGGTCACGTTGCCGAGGTTGTCGGTGTCGATGCGGTAGCGGGCGCCGCGCAGCCCGCTACGCGACGGCGGCTGCACCTGCGCCGCCACCTCGGAGAACGGCTCGACGGTGAGGACGCCCTCCTCCACGACCGCCGAGTCGGGGTGTTCGGCGGGGACCACCCGGACGCCGAAGGGCCGGTCCCCGGCGTCCACCCGAGCGGAGCGGGGCGGGCGGAAGGTGACCGTCACGGTGTCCGAGCCCGCCGGGTAGAGGTTGAGGGTCGGCGGTTGCACGGTCACCCACTCGTGCGGCACGCCGAGGATCTCGAACCGGTACGCCTCGACCGTGTCGCCGGCGTTCCGCACGGTGACCGGGACCTCGACCTCGCCGCCGGGGGCGACGCTCACCGAGGGGCTGGCCAGATTCGCCGATGCGCGCATCTGCTGGAGCGTAGGAGCGCGTTCCCCGCCTGTCAGGGGCCATCGGGGTACGACGGCGGGCAGAGGTCGCTGCCCGTCGGGCGACGTTAAGTGCACGCAAAGACACCGCACCCATACTCGCCGTGCCGTCGGCGCGCGGGCCGTCGGCGCGGGGAGCGAGGAGGCGAGGATGCAGCGGATACCGGTCTACGTGCACGCGACGGATCCGATCTCGTGGACGGGCGTGACGGGCCAGCTCACGGGTCGTCCGGAGGTCAGGGTGCTGGCCCAGGCGGACGCCGCCGACGCGGCGGTCACCCTGGTCGTCGTGGACAGCCTGACCCCGCAGGGGGTGCAGGCCCTGCGGCAGCTGCGCCGGGAACAGAACCGGCTGGTGCTGGTGCCGGCCACCATCGACGACGCCCAGCTGTCGGCCGCCGTCGAGTGCGGGGTGGTGGGGGTGGTACGCCGCAGCGAGGCGTCCGCCGGCCGTCTGGTCGAGGTGATCCTGTCGGCGGCGCGGGGCGAGGCAAGCGTCCCCGCCGACCTGCTCGGTCGGTTGCTGAACCAGATGCGCCGCCTCCAGCGGGAGGTGCTCGACCCCCGGGGGATGAGCGTGGGCGGGCTGAGCTCCCGGGAGGTGGACGTGCTGCGGCTGGTCGCCGACGGGTTCGAGACGCGGGAGATCGCGGCGAAGCTGTCGTACTCGGAACGGACCGTGAAGAACGTGGTGCACGGCATGACCACCCGGCTGCACCTGCGCAACCGGGCGCACGCGGTGGCGTACGCGCTGCGGCACGACCTGATCTGAGTCGCCGGATCCGAGCTGCGCCGGGCCGCCGGGCGGGGATCGGGTCCGCCGGGACGGGCGACGGTTGCCCGTACCGCCGGCGGTTCTGCCCCGGTCCCTGGCCGGCGGTCCCTGTGCCGGGCGGTGGCGGACGGCCACGATGGCCCTCTGGGCCGTGCGCGACGTGGCCGTGCGCGACGTGGCCGCCCGCCACCGGCCCACCCGCCGTCTCCCGTCGAGGTGCCGATTGCGTCCCACCCGGAGGTCTCCCCTCGTCGCCGCCGCGACGGCGGTCGCCGCGCTGCTGGGCGCGTGGGCGCTGGGCGTCCCGCCCGACGGGGTGTCGTACGCCGAGCCGGCCGACCCGCCGCCGGTCACCGACCTGCGGGTGGCCTACCTGGGCACCGGGCACCGCAGCATCGGGGTGGTCTCCGGCACCGGGGCGGAGGCGACCGCGCCGCCGCTGTTCGGCGGTGGGCCGGCGCACTTCGACGACGAGGTGTCCGCCACGGGGGACGTGGTCGCCTGGGTCAGCCGGCGCGGGTCGGAGCTGGCCCAGCTGTGGGTCCGCCGTGGCTCGGGGGAGCCGACCGGCCTGGTCGACGACCCCACGCAGGTGGCCGGCTCGCCGTCGGTGTCGCCGGACGGCACCCGGGTCGCCTTCGCGCAGACCCGGGAGGGTGTGGGGAGCTGGCACGACATCTTCGTGGTCGGCGTCGACGGCACCGGGCTGCGGCAGGTCACCGACGGCACCGGCGACAACCGCCGGCCCACGTGGTCGCCGGACGGCACCGCGCTGGCGTTCGAGCGGCGGGACGACGCGGGCGTGCCGCAGGTGCACCGGATGCCGGTCGACGGCGGGCCGGCAACCGCCCTGACCACCCGGCCGGAGGGTGCCGGGGAGCCCGCGTGGGACCCGGACCCGGCGCACGACCGGATCGCGTACACCGCCGCGCCGCAGGACCCGGACGCTCGGCAGATCCACCTGGTCGACACCGCAGGCGGCGACGACCGGCTGCTGCTCGCCCCGTCGTGGGACAGCCACCAGCCGAGCTGGTCGCCGGACGGGACGACGCTGGCGTTCCTCAGCCGGACCACCGGCGCCGACGAGACGCGAGGGCCGGTCGACCTGGTCTACACGGGGGTGCCGCGCCCCGACTGGTGCCCGTGCGAGGCGGTGCTCCGCCTCGCCGAGGACCGCCTCGTCGGCGACCCCGCCTGGTACGTCCCGCCGGGCGGCGGCGCACCGGTGCTGCTGGTCAGCCGGACGACCGCGCCGGACCGGTACACGGTGACGTTGCAGGACGTCCGTCCCGACGCGACCGACCCCCGTGACCTCGGGCTGACCGTGCTGCGGGAGGATCCGGGCGCGGCGACGGATCCGGACCTGCTGTGGCGGCCCGTCGACGGCGACCCGTGGACGGCCCGCCCCGACTATTCGCCGGACGGGCGGCGGATCGTGGTGAACCGGTTCGAGACCGTGGCCGGGCGTCGGGTGTCCCGCCTCTGGGTCGTCGACGCCGACGGTGGCGATCCCCGGCTGCTCCCCCTCGCCGGTCGCGGGGACGCCGACGTCGAGACCGACCCGGCGTGGTCGCCGGACGGCACCCGGGTCGCGTACGCCCTGGCCGAGCCGGGCGGGGCGAGCCGGATCGTGGTGGCCGACGTGGCCAGCGGGCAGCGCCTGCTCACCGTGCCGCCGGGCGGCGACGCGGGCCGGTCCGACAGCCAGCCGGCCTGGTCGCCGGACGGGGCAATGCTGGCCCTGGTGCGGGGACAGCCGGAGGGAGCGGCGGCCGACAGTCACGTCTGGACGGTCGACGCCCGCGACGGCACCGGGCAGCGGGACCTGACCGCCGCAGGCTGCCCCGGATGCGTCGGGGCGGACTACGGCCCGAGCTTCTCGCCCGACGGCACCCGGATCGCGTTCGGGCGGGGCCCTGACGGGCTGGTCGTCACCGGCACCGACGGCGGCGACTGCCGGGTGCTGGCACCGCAGACCCCGGGGGCGGGGTGCGCCGGCCCGCTGGTCGCCCCGCCGGACGGCCCGCACCGGCCCCGGGATGTCGCCTGGTCGCCGGACGGGCACCAGCTCGCCTTCAACTCGCGCCGGTACGCCGAGCCGGCCAGCCCCGAGTACGTCAAGACGTACGACTTCGACACCGCCGTCCTGGACGGGCTGACCTGGGAGATCCCCGGCCGGCACCGCAAGCCCACCTGGCAGCGGTCGGTGGACCTGGCCACGGCGGTGGCGGAGCCGCCGGCCCCGGTGCGGGTCGGCGAGCGCACGACGCTGACGCTGACGGTGACCGACCGGGGGCCGACCCCGGCGGCGAACGTCCGCCTCGACCTGCGGGTGCCCGACGGCGTCCGGGTCACCGCGCTGGAGCCGGAGGTGGGCTCCTGCCAGGTCGCCCCGCCGGGCTGCGACCTGGGCCCGATCGGGCTGGGCAGCACCGTGCGGGTGCGCGTGGAGCTGACCGGGGTGACCGCCGGGACGTACCCGCTGGACTGGACGGTCGGGGGCTGGACGGCCGACGCCCGGCCGTCGGACAACGCGGCGTCGGTGCCGGTGACGGTCGTCCCGGTCGCCCCGCCGACGACCACCCCGCCCCCGGCCACCCCGACGCCGACCCCGACGGGCCCGCCGCCCACCAGCCCGCCGCCGGCGGGGCTCGACATCACGGTCACCGTCGACCCCGTTCCGGGGTACGTGGGCGGGACGGTCACGGTGACGTACACGGTCCGCAACACCGGCGGGCGGCCGGTGACCGGGGTCCGGATCACTCCCGCCCTGCCGGCGGGGGTGCCGGTGCGCACCCGACCGGCGGAGTGCGCCGCGACCTCCTGCCCGGTCCCCGACCTGGCCCCGGGTGCCAGCCGGTCCCTGGCGTTCGTGCTGGCCCCGGACGCGGCGACGTCGGCGACGGTACGCGGCACCGTGGCCGGCGACGGCGGCCTCGACGACACCGCCCAGGCCCCGTTCCGGGTGCTGCAGCCCCGGATCGTCGCCGTGCCGGACATCGGGCCGCCCGGCTTCGTCACCTCGGTCCGGGGCACCGACTTCCCGCCCGGCGTGCCGGTGCGGCTGGCGTGGGGCGTGGGCCTGACCGTGGCGGCGAACCCGGCCGTGCCCGCGGCCGACGGCACCTTCGCCGCGCAACTGCTGGTGGTGCCGCGCGACCAGCTCGGCCCCCGCAAGATCCTCGCCACCGGCACGGGTTTCGGCACGGTCCGCACCGACTTCCGGGTGATCCTGCCCGCCCAGCAGCCGCCCGGCCTGCTGTGGCGCGGCTGGTGAGGGGACAACGATGATCCACGAGGTGGACGAGGCGCTGCACGCGCTGCTGACCGAGGAGATGCTCGCCGGCACCGATGTGCAGCTCGCCTTCGACGCGCCGACCCGGGAGTGGGAGGCCCGGCGCAACGCCCCGACGGTGAACCTGTTCCTCTACGACGTCCGGGAGGAGATGACCCACCGCCGGGAGGGCCGGGTGGAGGAGTACGACGCGGACGGCGCGGTCGTCGCCGAGCACCGCCCGCCCCGGTACTTCGCCCTGTCGTACCTGGTGACCGCGTGGACGGCGCAGCCGCGCGACGAGCACCGGCTGCTGTCGGTGCTGCTGGCCGGGCTGGTCGTCCACGACGTGCTGCCCCCGGCCCGGCTGGTCGGCGGGCTGGCCGAGCTGGGGCTGACCGTGCCGATGAGCGTGGCGGTGCCGCCGTCACGGGACCGGGGGCTGGCCGACATCTGGTCGGCCCTCGGCGGTTCGCTGAAGCCGTCGCTGGACCTGGTGGTGACCACGCCGATCGCGGCGTCCGCGACCTTCGCCGTCCAGCCCGTCACCGACGGGCTCCGGCTGCGCTCCGGGGCGCGGGCCGGCGTCGGGCCGGCGGATAGGGCGGAGGCGGAGACCCGGCGGCTGCGCCACCCCGGCCCCGTCGACGACGCCACCCCCATCGGGGTACGCCGGGCGCGGGGCACCGCCGCCGATCGGCAGCGCCGGCAGGGCACCGGCGGGCCGATCCGGGACGGCCGCCGGTGAGCGCCTCCGTCGACGCGGATGCCCGGGTTGCCCCGGCGGGCGACGCCCCGACCGGTGGGCCCCGGGCGACCGCCCCGGAGCCCGACCACGCCGAGCCGCCCGGCACCACGTACCTTCGGGCCCGGCTGTTCCTGGTGGAGCAGCGGGTCCGGCGGGCCGTCGCGGCGGCGCGGGCGGCCGACCCGTCCCCGGAGGACCCGCTGCGCGGGCTGCACGTCTCCGACGACGACGCCTGGCGGCTGGTGGACGGCCCCGCCCCGCCCGCCCCCGACGAGATCGCGGCCGAGGCGGTGGCCACCGCCGACCGGTGGGCCGAGCGGGCCCGATCGGCGGGCGCCCGGGTGCCGCTGTGGGAGCTGGCCGAGGACTTCGCGCTGCCCCCGCTGGACGTCGAGCTGCTGCTGATCGCGCTCCTGCCCGACCTGGACCGGCGCTACGAGAAGCTCTACGGGTACCTCAACGACGACGTGACCCGCCCCCGGGCGACGGCCGGCCTGGCCCTGTCGCTCTGCGGCGTCTCCCCCGTCGCCGGGCCGGGCCGGGCGCGGCTCACCCACGCCAGCCCGCTGGTGGCCGGCGGTCTGCTCCTGGTCGAGGAGGCGGACCGCCCCTTCCTGACCCGTTCCCTGCGGGTGCCCGACCGGGTCACCGGCCACCTCCTCGGCTGCGACGCCACCGACGGGCGGGTCGACGGCCTGCTCCGCCGGCCGCCCGGGGCCCCGCTCGACGGGCCGGGCCAGGGACAGCGCCGGCCGGCCGCCGACGGGTTGGCGGCCGACGGGTTGGCGGCCGACGGGTTGGCGGCCGACGGGTTGGCGGCGGCGATCCGCGCCGGTGACCGGCTGGCCTACCTGCGGGAGGAGGCCGGCGGGGCGGCAGACGCGCTGGCCTGCGCCGCCCTGGCCGCCGCCGGCTGGTCGGTCCTGGTCGTCGACCTGGACGCGCTGGTCGGCGACCCGACGCCGGAGCAGTCCCTCGCCGCCGTGGTACGGGAGGCCCGGCTGCGCCGGGCGGGGCTGGTCGCCGGCCCGGTCGACGCCCTGGACCCGGCGGCGGGCCCGGCCCACGCCCGGCGCCTGCGCCGGCTCACGGGCCTGCCGGTGCCGGTGCTGCTCACCGGCCGGCTGCGCTGGGATCCGTACTGGGCCGAGGAGTCCCCGCTGCTGGTGACCGCCGCCCCGGTCGGCGCGCCGGAACGGGCCCGGCTGTGGCGGGACGCGCTGGCCGGGCGGCCGGTGGGGCTGGCCGCCGACGTCGACCCGGAGCGGGAGCTGTCCGCGTACGTGCTGGCGCCCGCCCAGGTGCGGCGGGCGGCGGTCGCGGCGGCGCAGCACGCGGTCCTCGACGGCGCCGACCGGGTCACCGTCCGGCATGTCCGGGCGGGGGTGCGCTCGCAGAACGCGGCGGCGCTGGAGCGGCTGGCCCGGCGGGTGGAGCCCGCCGTCGGCTGGGACGACCTGGTCCTCCCGACCCCGGCCCGGGACCAGCTCGCCGAGCTGGCGCTGCGGGTACGGCACCGGGAGCAGGTGCTGGGTGGGTGGCGGCTGCGCCCGGGTGGGGGGCGGGGTCGTGGGGTGACCGCCCTGTTCGCCGGGGACTCGGGGACGGGCAAGACGATGTCGGCCGAGGTGGTCGCCGCCGACCTGGGGCTCGACCTGTACGTGGTGGACCTGTCCACGGTGGTCGACAAGTACGTCGGCCAGACCGAGAAGAACCTGGAGCGGATCTTCACCGAGGCGGCCGGGGTCAACGGGGTGCTGCTGTTCGACGAGGCCGACGCCATCTTCGGCAAGCGCTCGGAGGTCAGCGACGCCCACGACCGGTACGCCAACCTGGAGAGCGCGTACCTGTTGCAGCGGATGGAGTCGTTCGACGGGGTGGCGGTGCTGACCACGAACCTGCGGGCCAACCTGGACGAGGCGTTCCTGCGCCGGCTCGACGTGATCGTCGACTTCCCGGTGCCGGACGTGGCGCAGCGGCGGGCGCTGTGGGACCGCTGCCTCGGCGTCGAGCTGCCCCGGGCCGCCGACGTCGACCTGGATCACTGTGCCCGCGCGTTCGAGCTGAGCGGGGGCGGCATCCGCGCCTGCGCGGTGAGCGCCGGCTACCTGGCCGCCGCAGCCGGGACGCCGGTGACCATGGCGATGGTCATGGCGGCTGCCCAGCGCGAGTACCGCAAGCTGGGCCGGCTGGTCCTACCCTCAGCCACGCCGAACGGCGCACGGCCCCGCCACGCCTGAGGACGGATGCCGGCCCGCTAGGTGAGCGTGACGTCCCAGGCGCTGTTCCCGGCGGGAGCCGCCGTAACCGGTGCGGACTCCACCGGGTTGTCGGGGTCGAAGGGGGAGGTGAAGTTGTGGGTGACCGCCGGGCTGGTCCAGGTGCCGCCCCGGGCGTCCCGGCGCTTGATCTTCCACCTGAAGCTGACCGAGTATCTGGCGAGCCAGGAGCCGGGCGTCATGGCCACCCGGCCCGACCAGCCTGGATGGTCGTTGAACTCGATGCTGTTGCTCCCGACGGAGATCGCCTCCGGGGCCTCGTCGTACTCCGGTTGGTAGGGACCGTCCTGCGCCCAGCTGCTGAGACGCTGCTCCTTCTTCTCGAATTGCCCGTCGTCCTCCACGCCCTCGTAGTAGACGAAGCTGTCCCGGACCTGCTGCTTGAAGTCGTAGATCGCAGTCACGCTGCGGGGCAGGTTCTCCGGCGCGTGCAAAGTGGCGACCTGGTAGAAGCCGATGTCCTGCTTCTCGTCCAGTCGCTGCGTGGCCGGCCCCTCGTACTCGGAGGCGAAAGTCAGCCGCAGGCTGTTGAGGTCCGCCTCCGGCAGGTCCGGCTGAGCCTTCCGCCTGGTGCTGGAACGGGTGCTGCGCCCGCCGCTGCCCGGGTACGGCTCCCTGCGGCTGCTCGACGTCGCCGTGTCGTCCACATCCGCCCTCGGCGCCCGCTGCACCGGGGTCTGCGCCCCCGGCAACGTCAGCGGGGGCAACTCGACGGTGTCCTGTGCCAGCTGCGGTGCGGGGTCGGTGGCGAGGGAGCGATCGGCGTTCGCCTCGGCCTCCCGCTCGAACCGGTCGCCCGGGTCGCTGATCCGCAGCCCAGCCCCGTTGTCGGTGCCGGCCACCGGCCCCAACCGCTGCTGGATCACATGGGTCAACTCGTGTGCCAGGGTGTGCCGGTCCCCGCCCCCGTCACCGAGGACCACGTGATTGCCGGAGGTGTAGGCCCGCGCCCCGATCCCGGCCGCCGACGCCCGGGCCGTCGCATCGTCGTGGATCCGTACGTCGGAGAAGTCCGCCCCCAGCCGGGCCTCCATGTCGCCCCGGGTCGCGTCGTCCAACGGCCGTCCGCCGGAGCCGAGCACCGAAGCGACCGACCGCTGCACCTGCTCGGTCGACGGATGCCCGCAGTTCGCGCCGTGCTCGTGCCGGCCCTGCTCGACCATCTCCGCCACCGCGCGGTTGCCCACCGTCCGCTGTAGGGCGATGACCTCCTGCGGGCTGCGAACTGGACCGGCCCGTCCCGGTACGGCGGCATCGGCCTGCCGGCCGCCGGCCGGGCCCGGCCGGGCCGACGCCTGGTGCTTCTGGGAACTCGATGTCAGGTCGGACCGGTGACGACGCATGTCCGGGCACCTCTCTCGACCGCAGGTCGGCATCGACGGCCATCGTAGGACCGGCGCGGACGTCCGGTCGAGGGTCGTCCGGCCAGGACACGGCCCCTGCCCCTGTGGTGCGTGAGTCTGCCCCCGCGCGGTCCGTAGGGACCTTCCCGCCGGTTCCCCGGCCGAGCAGGCTGGCCTGCGTCCGCCGACCTGGCAGAGGAGCTTGCATGCCGACGTACCTGTCCCCGGGCGTGTACGTGGAGGAGGTGCAGAGCGGTTCGCGTCCCATCGAGGGCGTCGGGACCGCGGTCACCGCCTTCCTGGGGTTCGCCGAGAAGGGGCCCTTCCACGCGCCGACCCTGGTCACCAACTGGAGCCAGTACGTCCAGCTCTTCGGCGGGATGGTCGATGGCGCCTACCTGGCGCACGCGGTGTACGGGTACTTCGCCAACGGCGGGGGCGTCTGCTACATCGTCCGGATCGGCGACCCGTCGGCCGGCCGGAAGACCGGCGGCCGGGGCGGTCAGAAGGCGCTGCCCGCCGGCGAGCCGTCGGCGCTCGGCACGTTCCGGGTGGCCGCCCTGCCGTCCGCCAGCGGTGGCGAGATCACCGTGGAGGTCGCCGACGTCGAGGGCGAGGGGGCCGGCGAGGACCGGTTCCGGCTCGTCGTGCACCGGGACGGCCGGGTGGCCGAGGAGTACGACGGCTCGTTCCGGCGCAACAGCAAGACCTCGGTGGTCAGCCAGGTCCGCGAGCGGTCCAAGCTGATCACCATGGAGGAGGCCGCCCCGGCCAACGCCCTGGCCCGGCCCGCCAAGCAGACGGTCACCCTGGCCCCGCCCACGGCCCCCGGCGACGCCGTGCCGGCCGCCCTCACCGCCGGCGAGTTCGCCGGGGACGTCGACTCCCGCACCGGCCTGGCCGGGCTGGAGGCCATCGACGAGATCACCATGGTCGCCGCGCCGGACCTGATGGGGGCGTACCAGCAGGGGGTCGTCGACCTGGAGGCGGTCAAGGCCGCCCAGCTCGCCCTGATCTCGCACTGCGAGCAGATGGGCGACCGGATGGCCCTGCTCGACCCGCCGCCGGAGTTGACCGCCCAGCAGGTCCGCGCCTGGCGGCAGGACGAGGCCGGCTACGACTCCCGGTACGCGGCCCTCTACTACCCCTGGGTGAAGGTCTTCGACCCGAGCACCGGGCGGGGCGTGTTCCTGCCGCCGAGCGGGCACCTCGCCGGCCTCTGGTCCCGCAACGACACCGAGCGGGGCGTGCACAAGGCCCCCGCCAACGAGGTGGTCCGGGGCGTGGTCGACCTGCAGAACAACGTCACCAAGGGCGAGCAGGACCTGCTGAACCCGATCGGGGTCAACTGCATCCGGGCGTTCCCCGGGCGCGGCGTCCGGGTCTGGGGCGCGCGGACCCTCTCCTCCGACCCGGCGTGGCGCTACATCAACGTCCGGCGGCTGTTCAACTACGTCGAGGAGTCCATCCTCCTCGGCACCCAGTGGGTGGTGTTCGAGCCGAACGACCAGCGGCTGTGGGGCACGATCCGGCGCAACATCTCCGCCTTCCTCACGGAGGAGTGGCGGCGGGGCGCCCTGTTCGGGGCGACCGCCGCCGAGGCCTTCTACGTCAAGTGCGACCGGGAGACCAACCCGCCGGAGGTGATCGACCGGGGCCAGGTGGTGTGCGAGATCGGCATCTGCCCAGTCAAGCCCGCCGAGTTCGTCGTCTTCCGGCTGGCCCAGTTCTCCGACAGCACCAGCCTGGTCAGCGACTGACCGGACCGACCATGACGAAAGGCGGCCACGATGGCCAGTGGTGACACCCTTATCGTGCACAGCTTCCAGGTGGAGCTGGGCGGCATCCAGGTGGAGCTGGTGCAGGAGGTCAGCGGCCTGACCGTCGAGCTGGACTCGATCGAGGTCAAGTCGGTGACCCCCACCGGCGAGCTGATCATCCGGAAGATCCCCGGGGCCCGGAAGGCCGGCGAGGTCACCATCACCCGGGGGCTCGACAAGAGCAGCGCCTTCACCGACTGGATCAAGGAGACGTTCCTGAAGGGCGCGGTGGAGGCGGCCCGGCAGAACATCAGCATCATCCTCAACAACGCCGACAAGTCCGAGACGCGGCGCTTCGACCTGACCAACGCGTGGGTGAGCAAATGGGAGGGGCCGGGGCTCAAGGCCGGCGACCCGACGGCGGCGACCGAGAAGGTCACCGTGGTCTACGAGGAGATCAGCGCGCAATGAGACGCCGTGGTGTCTCGGCCGGGGGCCTCGACACCCTCGTCGACCCGGCCGCCGGCCCGGAGGAGGCCGCCTCGCCGGTGGCCGCGCCGGTCGCGCCCGTCCGGCTCCAGACGGAGTTCACCTTCCAACTTCCCCGGGGGTACGTCGACGAGGACGGCACCGTGCACCGGGACGGCGCCATGCGGCTGGCCACCGCCCGGGACGAACTGGCACCCCTGGTCGACCTGCGGGTCAAGCAGAACCCGGCGTACCTGTCGATCGTCCTGCTCAGCCTGGTGATCACCCGGCTGGGCACGATCACCCAGGTACGGGCGGAGGTCGTCGAGCGGCTCTTCGCCTCCGACCTGGCCTTCCTCCAGGACCTGTACCGGCGGATCAACGCCGAGGGGCACACCCTCGCCGAGGTCACCTGCCCCGACTGCGAGTCGGTGTTCGAGGTGGACCTGGCCGGTGGTCGCCCGGGGGAATCGTGACGTACGGGGCCGACCGGCTCCACGAGGAGGTCTCGTACGTCGCGTACCACTTCCACTGGCCGCGCACCGAGATCCTCGATCTCACCCACGCCGAACGGGCCCGGTACGTGGCGGAGATCGCCCGCATCAACACCAGGATGAACGAAGGTCAGTGAGGCGCGATGGGGCTACGCGACAGGATGCGGCGGCTGACCGAACGCAACCGCGCCCGGGTGACCGGCCCCGTCGGTGACGCCCGCCCGTCCTCCGCCCCGGCCGGGCCGGCGGGCCCGACGCCG
Organism: Micromonospora sp. NPDC057141; assembly: GCF_042670805.1. Lineage (NCBI taxonomy): Bacteria > Bacillati > Actinomycetota > Actinomycetes > Micromonosporales > Micromonosporaceae > Micromonospora > Micromonospora sp. NPDC057141. The sequence goes on from NZ_JBHUVA010000114.1 coordinate 13,789, forward strand.
CCGGCCGCCCCCGGGGGCACAGTTCCCGCCGCCGATCCCGCCGGCCCCGGCTGGTGGGCGCTGCCCCCGCTCCAGCGGGCGGTGTCCACAGGGCCGCTCCAGGTCGCCGACCTGCCCCGGTTCACCGATCGGCTGGTCACCTACCGCGACCCGACGCTGCGCGCGCCGCTCGACCATCTGATCAGCGACCAGGCACCGCTCGGGGTCGTCCACGACCTGGCCCGGCCCCGCCCGACCCGGCCCGACGCTGGCCGGGGGCGGGTGCCGCACCTGCCCGCCGTCCAACGCCGCATCGCCGCTCTTCCCGCCGACCCGACTGCGGGTGCGGGGCTGCCCCTGGTGGCGTGGGCCCCGAAGCCGGCTGCGGCTGGGACAAGGGCCGGGGCACTGGTCACCGCCCCGCCGCCGGCCCCGATCCGCAGGCTGGCCGGCACGCCGCTGCCCGGCGTACCGGCCCGTCCGCCGGCCACGGTCCAGCGGGCCGCGCGACCCTCGACGGCAACCGCCGTCCCCCCTTCGACGGGTCGTCCCGGATCGGCCGCCGACCCGCTCCCCGCCGAACCCGTCACCCCGACCGGCGGCCGGAACCGCACCGTTCCGGCCGCCCCCAGCCCCGCATCCGCCGACGCCGCCCACTCCACCGGCGCCTCGCCCAGCGGCGCCACCGGCAGCGGTCCGTCCAGCCGATCGGGCACCACGGCTCCACCCGCCGGTTCCGGCGGGGGATCCGCACCGGGTGCCCCGGGTGGCGGGCGGGCCGCACCGGTCGTCCACAGTGGGCCTGCGCCGGGACGCGCCGGGACGCCCCCGGTGCGCCACGCCGCCCGGCTCGGCCTCGGCGACCCGCTGCCCGCGCTGCCCGAGACCGCCCGGCCCGGCGCCGCCGGGCGGTCGGCTGCGACCGGACCCACCACCACCGCCACCGCCCCCACCGCCGGCGGCGGCGGCCCGACGGGCCGGGAGCCTTCCGGTCCCCCGCCGACGATGCAGCGCACGCCGGCCGGTCGGGAGCCGGGTGGGACGAGTGCCGGCACGAGCCCGCAGCCGGGCGGGGATCCGCACCGGTCGGCCGGTCCCGGGGAACACCGGCTCGGACGCGCCGGCCTGGGACCACCGCTGCCTGCCGACGATCCACCCCCGGTGGTGCGCCCGAATCCACCGGCCAGCTCCGACGTCCTTACTGCCGGCACCGCCCGGGCCGGGACGTCCCGGCCCGACACACCGTCGGTCGCCGTCCCTCGGGCCGGTGCGGCCCGACCACTTCCCGCACCGACGCGGCCAGCCCCGGCCGGTGACACCTCTCGGCCCACGCGCCCGACCCGGGCCGACGTACCGGCCGCCCGGGCGGAGGATGCGCGACCGGCGCAGGGAACCCGGCCGGCACCGGCCCCGGGAGGCGACCCGCACCGGGCCGTTCCCGCACCGCCACGCGCACCGGTCCGGCCCCCGGTCGGCGGCGCGTCGGACGGTGCCGCCGGGACGCCGTCCCGGCCGGTGGTCCAGCGACTCCGGTGGCGGCCCGCGAACATGCCCGGGGCCGCAGCCGACCCCCCGACGGTGGCCGCCCCAACCGGTAGCGGCGGCCCGGGTGCAGCCGCCCGCCTGGTGCCGCCGCGCACCCCGATGCCGCAGGGCATGCCGCCAACCGTCATCGACGGGCAGGCGACGCTCGTGCCCGGCAACGTCGCCGGGTACTCCTCCGCCGCCGTCCCGCAGGGATCACCGCCGCCCGCGCCGGCTCAGCCCCGCGCCGCGACGCCCCCTTCCGTACCACAAAGCGCGCCGCCGGATTCCGTCCCGCAGGGCACGCCGCCGGCTCCGACCGTCCCACGCCGGGTTCCGCTGCTGGCCGAACGCGGGTTGCCCCTGCTGACCGACGCACCCGCCCCGGCCGGGGCGGGTCCGGCCGGTGCCCGGGCCAGGGTGCCGGTGACCTGGCGGACGCGCGGCGCGGGAAGCCCTGATCCGATCCCCGCCGGGACGTCCGGCGGGGCGGGAACGTCGGCCGGGAGCCCGGCCGCCGTCCAGCGGGCACCCCGGACGGGCGCGGGCAGCACGCGCCGCCCGGCGGCCGTCGTCGACGGACGGCACGACGGCGGGAGCCGCCCCCGAACGGGACGGCACTGGCAGGAGCCGGCCGGCGTGGGCGGGCCGACGGGGGCCACGGGCGGTCGGGCGTCGGGCGGTCACGGCACGATCGGGCCCGACCCGACCGGGCAGGGCGACCGGACGGGACAGGGCGAGCAGACCCGACAGGGCGAGCAGACCCGACAGGGCGAGCAGACCCGACAGGGCGAGCAGACCCGACAGGGCGAGCAGACCCGACAGGGCGAGCAGACCCGACAG
>NZ_JBHUVA010000115.1:0-16096 GCF_042670805.1 Micromonospora sp. NPDC057141
GGATCGCCAGCGATCGACCGGGGCCCGCCCGTCATCGCCGAACCGCTCAGAACGGCCACCGGTCGCGCGACCCGGCCTCGATGAGCGGGATCATCGCGAACGCGGCGTCGGACAGGCCGCCGAAGGTGTGCCGGCATTGCGTCCGCGACGTCGGGGAGCCGTGCCGGTGCGTCTGCTCGTCGGTGAGGATGACCAGCCGGTCGTGTCAGCTCAAGGAAGCGGGCGTCCCGGTCGGTGGCACCCTTGCAGAAGGTGCCCTCACCAACCATGTTGGCCACGCCCAGCAGGAAGAGTCCGGCCCGCAGTCCGCGGGTGAAACCCGGCGCGCCCTCGGCGGTCACGACCCTTTCGTCCGGGCGGTCGGTGTCGTGCCGGTGCCGGGGAGCTCTTGCCATTGCGCATCGCGCAGGTCTCGTACGTTGCCGGAAATTCGCGGACGGGGCTACCAGCCGTCGAAGACGTCGTCGAGCACGAGTCTTGCCCGATCCGGGATCTCCTCCTCGGGGAAGATCTCCGCACACAGGTCGAGGAATTTCTCGACACTGGTCAGCCTGGGGTGATCGACCAGGAAGCAGATATTCCTCGGCGTCCCGACGGTGAGCAGCCAACATTTTCATAGCCAACAGGTGTTCCGCAGAAGATGCAGATCCGCGACCACACCTCGCTCGTCCCGGTAGGAGATGGTTCCTGTGGTGCCAGGCGATGACGCCGCGCAGGTCACGTGCGAGCGCATCCGCAGCGCAAGCTATTGCCGGCACAGGCGCTGGAGATCTGCCGCGAGAGCGAGAGCCCAAAGGTCACCTCGAGCGCGGTGCCGTATCCGCAAGGTGACGCTGGACCGGGACCACCTGCGCTCGCCGCAAGCACGTCTCTTCCCGCCCCGCTGGACGTTGAGTGGCACCTCAGGCGAGGTGCCACTCAACGCTGCGAGCTGAGCGATGGCCGCAGAAGCGCAGGTCAGCTGTGGCACCCACGCGGCGCTATGGCGCACGACGCGACCACGTCACCGGAAGGCTCCGACGTCAGCGCCAGTTGGGCACCGGCAAAGGCGGACGCGAGAGCGGCAGCCGCGATGAACAGCCGAATGAACTTGGACATAGCGATCCCTTCGATAGACCGAAATCCAATTTCATCGATTATATAGCTATCGATTGACGGCTGGTCAACGACGAATTCTTCGGCCGGCGTAAATCGGCCATGCCGGGCCAATGCTGCCCAATGTGACCCGGCAGTTTTTCGGTGCCGCTCGGCACCCGGCCGGGCGTGATTTCCATCAGCTCGGCCACCTGCCGCTGGGTGAGACCGTCGAACCCCCCAACCTGCGGATCCGTGGAGTAGCCGTCGCCTGCGCACCGGGAGGTGCCGAAGGGCAGGGGGCCGGCGATGGGGTCGGCAACCGAGGTCAGGCGTCGACGCGGCCCGGGGCGGTGGGCGCCGCCAGGCGGATCGCCTCGACCGCGCCGTCGAGCCGCAGCGGTCCGGCGGCGTACGGGACCAGCAGCGTGTCCCCCCGCCGCACCGGCAGGTCGTCCCGCTCGCCGGTCAGCCGCCCCGCGCCGGCCACCACGACCAGGACGCCGAAGCCCTGCCCCAGGCGGTCGCCGCCGCGCACCCGGCGGGCGGCGAAGAACTCGTCGGCGGCCTCGGGCAGCAGCCGCGCCCCGGTGCCCCGGAGCCCGGCGAGGCGCGCAGGCGGCCATGCGCCCCGGTCGACGCAGCTCAGGGCCAGGTCGTAGCCGAGGCCGAGGTGGCCCTCGGTCAGGCCGAAGCCCTCGTATTCCAGCAGCACCGAGTAGTCGGTCGGCTCCTGGACCTCGACCAGCAGGATGCCGTCGCCGATGGCGTGCGGCAGCCCGGCCGGGCAGAGGATCGCGTCGCCGGCCGCGACCGGGACCCTGTTGGTGGCGGCGAGCATCCGGTCGACCTGCTGGCCGGCCACCCAGCCGGCCAGCTCGCCGGCCTCGACGTCCCGGGCGAAACCCAGGTGGACGTACGCGTCGGGGCGCGCGGAGACGATCACCCACGCCTCGGTCTTCCCGTACGGCGAGGCCAGGTGCGCGGTGGCGAAGCGGCGGTCCGGGTGCACGTGCAGCGGCAGCCGCTGCCCGGCGTCGAGGAGCTTCACCAGCACGCCGGTGTCGGTGCGCTGCGGGCCGAGCCACCAGCGTGGGTCGGCGGCGATGGCCTCGGCGAGCACCCGCCCGTCGGCGAGGGTGGACAGCCCGGCCGGGGCGAGCCCGAACCGGCTGGTCACCGAGCCCACCCAGTCCTCGGGGCGGTCGGGCCGTGCCGGCGCGTCGCGGAACCGGGCGATCCGGCCGGCGCCCCGGTAGAACGTCCCGGGCTGGTTGGCGGGCAGCGCCTCGATGGTCATCGTTCCTCCTGCCGGACGAGCGCCGCGAGGAAGCCGCCGACGAAGGTGTCGCCCAGGCCGATGGTCGTGGGGTTCGCGACGTCGAGGGCGAACCCGGGGACGCAGCGGACCCGGTCGCCGAGCCGCTCGTGCAGGGCCCGGGCGAAGGCAATGGACTCGGGCCGGCGGGGTTGCCGGCGCAGCCGGTCGGCGTCGGCGTCGGTGAAGTCGTCGCCGTGGGCGTAGCGGGTCGCGGCCAGCAGGGTGCCGGTGTCGAGGGCGCCGGCGTAGCGCCCGGCGTGTGCGCCGAACGCCGCCGCCCAGTATTTGGTGTGCAGCACCAGCGTGGGCGCGGGGATGAGGGCATGGACCGCCGTGAGCGCGTCGGCGACCTGGTCGGCCGAGAGCAGGTCGACGGTGTGCCCGAGATAGGACTGCACCTCGTCCTCGTTGAGCCCGTACACGTCGATGGCGTCGAGCAGCGCGTCGCGGACCCGGCGGCTGAAGCCGGGCTCGTGGTAGGCCGCGTCCTCGAAGTAGGTCACCGCTGCGGGTGGCAGCCGCCGCATGTGGGCGCGCAGCTCGGCGAGCCGCCGGTCGAGTTCGGCCTCGTCCCGCATGGCGTTGAAGCCCGAGACGAGGAAAACGTCGGCCCTGCTGAGCCGGTCGCCGAGGTCGACGGTGAGCAGCAGGTCGCTGTTGGCCGGGTCGTTGACGTAGATCAGCCGGTTGGGGAACGGCGCGGTGACGTCGATGTCGCCGGCCCGGACCCGCAGGCCCTGGTGATACTGGACGATCAGGTGGGGATGGTAGGTGTCCGCGACGCCGCTGGAGACGTACTCGGTGTCGGGCGGGAGCAGCCGCCGGACGGTGTCGTTGACGCTGACCAGGTGCAGCGTCGACGGCACGCCCAGCCGGCTGAGCAGGATCCCGGCCCGCACGGAGGTGCCGCCCAGGGTCGTGCGGTGCGGTAACCGGCCGGCGAAGGCCGCCAGGGCCGGGGCGGCGGCGACGAAGTGCTCGCCGCCCCGCCCCTGGGCCACGTAGCCGAGGATGGACACCACGAGGTCCCGCTCGCCGTTCACCGTGGTCGGCGGGGACGCCAGTTCCGCGGCGGCGATGCCGTAGTCGGCGACCAACCGTTCCAGGACGTCGGCGGTGAGCGTCACCTCGTGGTCGACGCAGCCGCCGAGGCCGAGGACCACCCGGGAGGCGTCGGCCATGTCAGTAGAGCGCGCCCTTGCCGGTGGCGCCGAACAGGTCGATCTTGTGGGCGGCGACCTCCTTCATGGCGTCGAGGCAGGCGGGCTGGATGGCGTTGGGCTCGCGCACCTTCGAGTCGCTGCCCAGCACCTGGCGCATCTTGTCGTGGTAGGCGACCTTGATGTCGGTCGAAATGTTGATCTTGTTGATGCCGATCCGGGCAGCCTCCCGGATCTCGTCGTCCGGGTTTCCGGAGCCGCCATGCAGCACCAGCGGGATCCCCACCCGGCCCTTGATCTCCTTGAGCAGGTCGAGCTTCAGCTCCGGCTTGAGGTGCGCCGGGTAGAACCCGTGGAACGTGCCGATCGCGATGGCGAGGCTGTCCACGCCCGTGGTCTCGACGAAAGTGACCGCGTCGTCCGGGTCGGTGTAGATGATCTCGGCGGCGCCGGCCTCGGCGTAGCTGTCGTTCCCGCCGATCGTGCCCAGCTCGCCCTCCACCGACACGCCGAGGACGTGCGCGGAGTCGGTGACCTTCTTGGTGATGGCCAGGTTCTCGTCGAACGGCTTCAGCGAGCCGTCGATCATCACGGACGTGAAGCCGTACTGGAAGGCCTGGAGCATCTGCTCGTAGGTCGCGCCGTGGTCCCAGTGGATCGCGATCGGGACGGTCGAGCTGTGCGCGCGCTCGATGATCCCGGTGATCATCTCGCGGCCGATGTGCCGCACCTCGTCGGGGTGGATCCCGACGATCAGGGGAGCGTTCTTCTCCTCGCTGATCTCCACGATGCCCCGGAACATCGCCCAGTCGCTGATGTTGAAGGCGGGCACGGCGAAGCTGTGCTCGTTGGCGACGTCCAGGATCGCCTTGCCGGTCGTCAGCATGTCGGTGTTACTCCTTATTGCGAGAGGGGTGTGTCAGGCCTTGACGGCGCCGGCGGTGAGCCCGCCGATGAACCGTCGCTGGAAGAGGAGGAAGAGCACGAGGACCGGGATGGAGCCGAGGATGCTCATCGCCATCATCTGGTTCCACTCGTACGAGTGCTGGCCCATGAGCAGCTGGATGCCGATGGGCACCGTGCGCATGTCGTTGGTGCGGGTCAGCGTGAGCGCGAAAAGGTACTCGTTCCACGAGATCATGAACGTGTAGACCCCGACCGCGATGAGGCCGGGCACCGAGATCGGCACCAGGATGCGCCAGAGCGCCGTCCAGCCGGTGCCGCCGTCGACCTTGACCGACTCGTCCAGCTCCCGGGGCAGCGTGTTCAGGTACGCGGTGGTCATGATGATCGCGTACGGGAGGGTGAACACCATGTGGGTGAGGATCAGGCCGGCATAGCTGTTGTAGAGGCCGAGCGCGACGACGAGCCCGAAGTACGGAATGACGAGCGTGATCGGCGGCACCGCCTGGACGCTGACGATCACGGCGTTGATGGTCCGCTGGAACGGGAACGTGAAGCGGCTGAACGCGAACCCCGCCAGGACGGCCACCAGCAGCGTCAGGACGGTCACCGCACCGGCGACGATGTAGCTGTTGACGAAGAACCGCAGCTGCTCGCCGTTGCCCAGGATCTCCCGGTACGCGTCGAGCGAGAAGCCCTCGGTGATCAGCTGCGGCGGGTTCTGGAAGACCTCCCCGTTGCCCTTGAACGAGGTGGAGAGCATCCACAGCACCGGCAGGACGGCGAACAGCCCGCCGAGGACCAGCCCCGTGACGACGCCGGCCTTCGCGAGGGTGTGCCGCCGCTTGACGCCTGCCATCTCACCGCTCCCTTTGCTGCTGGCGTACGTAGAAGAAGGCCAGGACCATCGTCAGCAGCAGCACGATCACGGCGGCGGCCGACGCGGTCGCGAACTCGTACTCGCTGAAGGCCTGCTTGTAGGTGTAGGTGCTGAGCATCTCGGTGGTGTTCAGCGGCCCGCCGCCGGTCATCATCCAGATCAGCGCGAACTGCTGGGAGGTCCAGATCAGGTCGAGCACCGCCATGCTGACGATCACGGGCCGCAGCTGCGGCAGCGTCACGTTGAGGAACCGCCGCAGCGGGCCGGCCCCGTCCACGGCGGCGGCCTCGTACAGGTCGGCGGAGATCCCCTGCAATGCGGCGAGCAGGCTGATCATGAAGAACGGGTAGCCGGACCAGATGTTGACGAAGGTGACCGCCCAGAGCGCCGTGCCCGGGTCGCCGAGCCAGTTCACGCCCTCCTGCACGAGGCCGAGCGTGTGCAGCACGTAGTTGACCACGCCGGCCGGGTCGAGCAGCAGCCGCCAGATGACGGCGATCACCGCGATCGTGAACAGCCAGGGCAGGATGTAGACGATCCGGAAGACCGCCTTGGTGACCCCGCTCAGCAGAGACGTGTTGAGCATCATCGCGAAGGCGAGGCCGAGGACCAGGTGGGCCGCGGTGCTGACCGAGATGAAGACGGCGGTGTTCTTCAGCGCGACCAGGAAGTCCGGGTCGGTGAGCACCTTGGTGTAGTTGGCGAACCCGGCGAACACCGAGTTCTCCTGGACGATCACGTTGTCCCGCACCGAGTAGCCGATCACCATGACGATGGGGACGACCATCAGGACCACGATCAGCACGATCGTGGGGGACAGGTAGGCGTACGGGACGAGGCGCCGGGCCGGATTGGCGCGGGCCCGGCCGGGGGCGGCCCGCTCGGCCGGCGCCGCGCCCTGCGGCGCGGTCGCGGGCTCGACGTGCGCGGATGTCATCGCTGTCTCCTTGGTCGGGCGCCGCGCCGGGGGGGGGGGGGGGGGCCCGGGGGGGGTACACAAAAACCACCACCACCACAACCGCGGCCTTGGCCGGGGGGGGGGGGGCGGGATCATTGAGGGGTGCAAAAAGCGGCCCGCTCGGCGGGCCCCGCGCCCGGGGGGGCGGCCGCGGGCTCCCGGGGCGCGTAGTACACCGCTGCCACCTTGGGCGGGCGCCGCGCGGGTGCCCGGCCCGGCGCCCGGGTGGACTAACCGATCACCGACGACCAGGACTCCTGCGACTTGGCCAGGGCGTCGTCGACGCTCTGCTTGCCGGTCAGCACGAGCTGGAGCTGCTCGTCGAAGCTGCGCATGAGGTCCTCGGCCTTGGGCAGACCGACGAACTCGTTGGCCGGGTAGCCCTGCTTGTAGATGTCGAAGGCCGACTTGAACAGCGGGTCGCTGTTGCTGAAGTCCGGCTCGGCGTTCTTGTTGCCGGGGAAGCCGTTGGCGATGGTGCTCAGCTTCGCGTTGGTCTCCTGGCTCATCAGGTAGGACACGAACTTGAACGCCTCGGCCTTGTGCTTGGTGGAGTCGGAGATGCCGATGCCCCACGACGCGTACGGGATGCCGCGCTTGCCGGTGAAGCCGTCCTCGGCCGGCAGGGCCGCCACCGCGAAGTTCAGGTCCGGCTTGTTCTTCTTGATCAGGTTGATGTGCGCGAGCGAGTCGATCATCATGCCGACCTGGCCGTTGGTGAACTTCTCGACCTTGTCCTGCTCCTTCATGGTGAGGGAGCCGGGGGCGATGACGCCGGCGTCGTTGAGGCTCTTGACGTACTCGACGGTGCTCTTGACCTGCGGGCTGGTCAGGTTCGGCTTGCCGTCGGCCAGCATGCTGCCGCCGGAGGCCCACAGCCAGGACATGACGTCGTTCTGGATGCCGTTGGGCACGGCGGTGTCGAGCGGGAGCGCCCAGCCCTTGACGTTGTCGCCGGTCGCGCTGATCTTCTTCGCCGCGTCCAGGAACTCGGTGCGTGTGGCGGGCACGTCCGCGACCCCGGCCTTGGTGAGCAGGTCCTTGTTGACGAAGAGCGGGTAGACGAAGTTGACCACCGGGATCATGTACGTCTTGCCGTCGAGCTGGATCTGGCTGGCGAGCTGGCTGGCGTCGTAGTTCGAGTCGGCCATCAGCTTCGACATGTCGGTGATCGCGCCCTGCTTGGCGAAGTCGTTGACCCAGGCCCCGTCGAGGCCGACCACGTCGGGCAGCGTCTTGGACGCCGCGGCGGTGACCAGCTGCTGCTTGGTCGAGGCGTACGGGGCGCTGAGCAGCTTGATCTTGATGTTCGGGTTCTGCGCCGTGAAGTCGCTGATGATCTTGTCAAAGTCCCCGGCCGGGAGTTCGGCTCCCCACCACTGGGCGAACTCCAGCGTCACGGTGCCGTCGGAGGCGGCGTCGCCCGAGTCGCCCGAGCCGCACGCCGCGACGGTGGCGACCGTCGCAGCCACCGTCACCGCCCCTATCAGTCGCTTCAGCCGGGTACCGCGAGTCGTCATGGCGGGCTCCTTCTATATCTAGATCTTTCTGTTCTTTGCTGTGTTGGCGGTCACGTTAGCAGCGTGTTACGGATGAAGACAAGAGAAGAACAGCAGAAAGCTGCGTAGTGCGGCATAGTGCAGCGCCGCAGGGTCGACTGGATGGGCTGCCGGTCTGCAAAGGTACTTGGTGTGCGCAGGTGAGTCCGGTCTGTGTGGCCCTGCCGGCGCTGGCTGCTCCCTGCTGTTCTGTGCGGCGATGCGCGTGGGTGAGGCGCATATGTGGCATACTGCCGCACTGATGGAGGGAGATCAGTGAGCGAGGACAGGGACGAACGGCAGCGCCACCTGCCCGCCGGGCGCAAGGCCCAGCTTGCCGCGTACGTCGCCGACGCCGGCCAGGTCACGGTGGGCGAGCTGGCCGAGCGCTTCGGGGTCTCCATCGACACCGTGCGACGCGACCTGGACCAGCTAAGCGCCGACGGCATCCTCGTGCGCACGTACGGCGGCGCCGTCAGCCTCGCCACGATCTCCCGCACCGACCGGGCCGTCGACCAGCGGCTCACCCTCCAGGAGCGCGAGAAGGAGAAGATCGCGACGCTGGCCGCAGCGCTGGTCCAGGACGGCTCGACCATCATGATCAACGGCGGCACGACCACGCTCGCGCTCGCCCGGAACCTGCGCCAGCACCGCGACCTCACGGTGGCGACGAACAACCTGCTGGTGCCCGGCGCGCTGCCGCCCACGGCCGTCCGCGACATCTACATCTTCGGCGGCGCGGTGCGCTCGCTCACCCTGGCCACGGTCGGCCCGGTCAGCTTCCGCGCCAACACCGGCGCCGAGCTGGACGTCAGCTGCGACCTGGCGCTGATCGGCGTCGGCGCGGTCGCCGCCGACGCCGGCTACACGACGAGCAACCTCGCCGAAGCCGCGATGATGCAGGAGATGCTCGCGCGCGCGACCCGGGTGGCGATCCTCGCCGACTCGTCCAAGTTCGGCCGTCGGCTGTTCGCCCAGGTGTCGGAGCTCGGCGCCGCCGACTACCTGGTCACCGACCGGATGCCGGCACCCGAGCTGAGGGACGCCCTCGAAGCGAACGAGGTGGAACTGGTCGTCCCGGCGAACCCGCCGCGACCGCGCGAGCCCAACGGCTAGCCCCCAGCCAGTGCTGTGACCAACAACGTCAGCTACTGAGGATCACCCGTGGAGGTACCGGCTCGCCGAGCCAGTCGAGGCGGGCGAGGACACGATCCGGCAGGTGGTGGGCGTTGCGTCGGCTCAAGCGGCGGAAGGCTTCTCGTGACGGTGGAGCCAGCGGACGAGAGCGCGATCGATGAGGCCTCGTTGCCGTGCCCACCGAACCAGCAAGGCGATGACGAGCGACAGGACCAGGCCCGCCCATTCGGATGCACCCGCCTTCCACGCCAGCCCGCCAACGATTGCGGCGGTCAGGAGCAGAACCCACTCCGTCCTCCCAGGGGTCACCCATCGGAACAGCCTTGTGCGAACCATGAGCACACCGAAGCACCTGTCCGCTTTGGCCGCCTCGACCTACCGGGCGGAACCGAACACCGCAGGTAGGACATGACCTATTCGTCCGAGAAACGACGGACCGTCGACGGGCTGCGCCAGCAGAGCTGAGTCGACCTGTCCGGCCACCGGAGTTCAGGGGGCGTCCCGCCGCTGGTCACGCGTATCGTCACCGCATGCTCAGTGAGCTGTGCGCTGCCACGGTGCGCCATCGGCGCGTCGTGCTACTGCTTGGCCTGCTGGTAGCAGTCGTGAACGCCGCCGCCATCGTGCTCATGCCCGCCCTGGGACAGATCCTGTTCCTCCCGCTCGTCCTGATCGCCTTGACGGTCCTGGTCCTGTCGGTCATCGCCATGGGGATCCGGCCGGCCTCCTTCGTGGTGCTTCCGCACGCGCCGGCCTTCGCGACGTCACCGCCGGCATGGAAGGTGTTCTTCGCCAGCGCGATCTGCTGACCAGGCGTCGGGTAGACACGGAACCGGTAACGCAGCTGCACGACCCCGGTAGCCCGGCCGGACCACGGCCGCCAGCCCCAGCCCGATCCGCGAGGCCCCGGCCAGCCGGTCGACGATCTCCATGATCCCATCTAACACCTCCGGCCTGCGCCGACGCTTCGCGGAGCGGGCCGAATCCGGTTCCGCCCGGGCATAGAATCCGGACGACGGAGCCGAGGGTGAGCAGAGGGGGCGCTGTATGACCCGCGTCGCCGGGCAGCTCACCATCGACGCCCCGGTGCACGAGGTCTTCGACCTGGTCGCCGACGAACGGAACGAGCCCCGCTACAACTCGCGGATCGCCCGCGCCGAGAAGGTGAGCGCGGGACCGGTCGGCCCCGGCACCCGGTTCGTGGCCGTGCCCAGGGGCATGGGCGGCCGGGGCGAGCTGACCGTGACCATCGTGGAGTACGCCAGGCCGCACCGGCTGCGCACCGTCGTGCGCTCCGCGTACCTGCGGGTCGACGGCACGCTGACCTTCGCCGACGTCGAGGGCCGTACGCGCCTGGAGTGGGACTGGGACATGTGCCTGGCCGGGCCGATGCGGCTGCTGTCTCCGCTGCTGGCGCTGGTCGCCCCGAGGTGGGAGCGCCGCAACTGGGTGGGCCTCAGGGCGTACGTGGAGTCCGGTCGCCCTGGGGCGCGGCCGGCGCGACGTCCACTCCGGTGAGTTGCGCGGACCGGGCCCAGAGGCGCGCCGCGAGGCCGGGGTCGGTGGCCGCCCCGGCGAGCGGCTCGAACGTCGGCCGCGCCGGGCGTGGCGGCCGCCCCGGTCCGATGTGCCGGCCGGTCGGCGCGGCGGTTTCGGTGGCGGCGTAGAGGATCGGCGTCACGGCGTCGTCGACCGGCCGGCTCAGCAAGAGCCTCAGCAGCGCTCCGACCGCGCGGATCAGGCGCGGCGAGTCGCGGTCCAGGTCGGTCCTGGCCACACCGGGATGGGCGAGCAGGCTGCGCACCGGGGAGCCGGCGGCGCGCAGCCGGCGGTCGAGCTCCAGGGCGAAGAGCACATTGGCGAGCTTGGAGGTGGCGTACGCGCCGCCCGGCGAGTAGCGGCGTTCGGCGGCGAGGTCGGCGAGGTCGAGGCGGCCCAGCCGGTAGAGGCCGGAGGCGACGGTGACCACGACCGGGTCGCGTCCCTTGGCGAGCTGGTCGAGGAGCAGGCCGGTGAGCGCGAAGTGTCCCAGGTGGTTGGTCGCGAGTTGGCTCTCCACGCCCTGCGGGCTCAGGCGTCGGGGCACGGTGCCGATGCCGCCGTTGTTGACGAGCGCGTCGATGGTGACCTGCTCGGTGCGCAGACCGTCGGCGAACCGGTGCGCGGTGTCGAGGTCCAGCAGGTCCAGATGGCGGACGTCGAGGGCCGCCTTCGGGTGCTCGGTGCGCAGCTGGTCGCGTACGCGATCGCCCTTGGCGGTGTCGCGGACCGCCATGACCACGCGGGCGCCGCGCGCGGCGAGGTGCCGGGTGATCGCGACGCCGAGGCCGCTGCTGGCGCCGGTGACGACGATCGTACGGCCGGTCTGGTCGCGCAGGTCGGTGATGTTCCAGGTGGCGGTGCGGGTCATGGACCTCTCCAGGGGCTAAGTGGATTACCTATCCGATTCAAGGCGACCCGAAGCGGATTGTCAATCCGATTCGGTAGGCTGTCGGGGTGACCACGCCACGTCGCGCCGACGCCGCCCGTAACCGCGACCGGGTGCTGGCGACCGCCCGACTCGCGGTGGCCTCGGGCGACCTGTCCCTGCAGCACAACGACATCGCCCGCCGCGCCGGCACCGGCGTGGGCACCGTCTACCGGCACTTCCCGACCCGCCGCGCGCTGCTGGAGGCCCTCGCCGAGGACACCTTCACCGCGCTGCTCGACGACGCCCGGGCCGCGAGCCGACACGACCCCGGGACCGGCGTCGAGATCCTCCTGCGGGCGCTCCTGACGCGGCAGTTGACCGACCCGGCGTTCGCCGAGGTGATCGCCGGGGAGCCGGAGCAGGACGCCGACCCCGGCACCACCGCCCGCCGTGCCGAACTCGGTGAGCTGGCCCGGGCCGTGCTCGACGACGCCCGACGGGCCGGCACGCTTCGCCCCGACCTCACCGAGGACGACCTGCGTCATCTCCTCTGCGGCGTGGCCTTCGCCGTGCGCATCGGCGACGAGCCCGACGAGCGGGCCGAACGCTACCTGCGGATCCTCCTCGACGGCGTCCGGCCCGGCGGCGGGAAACCCGGTTGATCGGCCCGGGGAGCCGGTCCAGGCTGTTGGGAGCCGGAAACCAGCCCGGCCACAGCGGAGGTGGATCGGTGAGCAGTCCCCGCAACGGTCACGTCGCGATCGTCACCGGAGCGAACCACGGCATCGGCGCGGCGACCGCCCGGGCCCTCGCCGGGAGGGGCTGCGCGGTGCTTTGCGCGTACTGGCGGGTGCACGACCCGGCCGACCCCGGCGTGCCCGACGCCTACCGCCGGAGCCGGGCCCGCGACGCCGAGGCGGTGGTGTCGGAGATCCGCCGGGCGGGCGGCCGGGCGCTCGCCGTCGAGCAGGACCTGCGGGTCCCGGAGGCCGCCGCCGTCCTCTTCGACGCCGCCGAGGAGGCGTTCGGGCCCGTCGACATCCTGATCAACAATGCCACCGGCTGGGTCGCGGACACCTTCGCCCCGGCCCCGACCGACCGGCACGGGCGGGCGCTGCAACCGGTCACCGCCGCCTCCTGGTCGCAGCAGTTCACCGTCGACGCGATGGCCCCGGCGCTGCTGATCGGCGAGTTCGCCCGTCGGCACGCGGCGCGCGGCGCGACCTGGGGGCGGATCGTCGGGCTGACCTCCGGCAGCAGCGGCGGCTTCCCGGAGGAGGTCTCCTACGGCGCGGCCAAGGCCGCGCAGGAGAACTACACGATGTCGGCGGCGGCGGAGCTGGCCCGGTTCGGGATCACCGCCAACATGGTCCACCCGCCGGTCACCGACACCGGCTGGATCACCGACTCCGTCCGGCAGTACGTCGCAGACAGCGGCACCCACCTCGCCAGCCCGGAACAGGTCGCCGAGGTGATCTGCCACCTCGCCTCCGACGCCGCCGCCCTGATCAGCGGCAATCGCATCCACCTGCGCTGATCCCGCAGCCCGGTACGGGACACCACGGCGCGGGCATCCGTGAGAGCCTGGCCGTGCCCCGGGCGCTCTCCGGGCCCCCACCCGCACCTCGTTGACTTCCCCGACCGGAGGCACCGTCATGCACCAGCATCCCGTCCGACGCTGGCTCGCCGGGCTCGCCGTGGTCGGCGCGCTCGTCGCGACCTCCACCGGCACCGCTGTCGCCGCGGCACCGGCCGACGAGGTGACGCTCTACGCCAACGACGTGACCGTCGCCCCCGGCGGCCCGCAGAAGTGGGTCTCGCTGCGCGCGCTGCCCGATCGGCCCTTCGGCACGTACACGGTGCGGGTGGACCGCAGCGCGGTCGCCGCGTTCGCCGAGGTCGAGGAGGACGACCGGGGCTCCTGCACGACGGCGGGCGAGGTCATCACCTGCGAGCTGACCGACGACGGCGAGGATTCGAGCCTGCTCAGCCTGGCGGTGACGGCGCGGCCGGGCGCGGAGGCGGGCCGGCAGGGAGCGTTGGCGTTCACGGTGACCGCGCCCGGCGTGGGCACCGCGACGTACCGCTCGACCGTCACGACCGGCGAGGGGGTCGACCTCGTCGCCGAGCGTCAGCTCTCGCTCGACGGCGAGCCCGGCGCCCGGGTCGACGTGCCGCTGACGGTGACCAACCGGGGCACGAAGACCGTGCACGGCGCGGTGCTGTACCTGTCGGGCTCCTACGGGTTCACCCCGGCGAAGCGCTACGAGAACTGCGAATACGTCGACCCGGCCCTCGACGACAGCAGCCTCGCCTGCACCTTCGACGAGTCGCTGGCACCCGGCGAGACGGTCCGGGTGGACCCGACGTTCGGCGGGACGATCCCGGCCGACGCGTGGGCCCCGAATCTGCACCACAGCTTCGCCGTGTGGTTCACCCCGGCCGACTGGGCGGAGTTCCGGGCCCAGCACGCGCCGGCCGAGCCGTTCGGGCGCAAGGGCACCGACGCGGCCCTGACGCTGGTGCCGGCCGGCGGCGCGCAAGAGGCCCGGGCGCCCGGGGAGACCGACACCAAGCCGGTGGACAACGAGACCCGGGTCACGCTGACCGTCGCCGGCGACCAGCGCGCCGACGCCGCCGCGCAGGGCGCCACCGTGACCGGCGCCGCCGGGGCCACCGTGCCGATGACCGTCGGCTACCTCAACAACGGCCCGGCGCGCGTCGGGCCCAACGGCCAGCGGGGGCTCAACATCGCCACCATGGTCACGTTGCCGGAGGGCGTCACCGCCGTGACCGTGTCGAAGTCCTGCGTGGACCCGGACGAGGACGAGTGGCAGCCGGGCAAGCCCGGCGCGCGGGTCTACGAGTGCTCCGCCCGGGGCACGATCCCCCGGGGCGAGCGGGTGACGTTCGAGTTCACGCTGCGGATCGACCGGGCCGGCAGCCAGACCGGGACGGTGAAGCTGCACACCTTCGACGGCGACGGCCCGGTCAAGGACCTGGCCCCGGCCAACGACACCGCGAAGATCACGGTGAAGCAGGCCGGCGGCACCGGGGGCCGCGATGACGGGTCGCTGCCGATCACCGGTGCCCCCACCGGCCTGATCGCCGGCCTCGGTTTCCTGCTGGTCGCCGTCGGCGTGGGCGGTTTCCTGCTGGCCCGCCGTCGCCGCACCCGCTTCGTCGCCTGATCCGGCGCGGCGGCGCCCCGGGGTGTGTCCCCTGTTCAGCGTGGTGATGCTGGGCCGGCGGATGACGGATTCGCAACATCGGCTGCCTACCATCGGGGCATGACTCTGGCGGACAGGCTGCGGTGGGCGCGCGAGCGGGCCTTCGTCGGCCGGGCGAAGGAACTGGCGACGTTCCGGGCCGCGCTGCGCGGCGAGCCGGACGCGCCCGTCCTGATCTACGTGTACGGGCCGGGCGGGGTCGGCAAGTCGACGCTCCTGCGGCGGTTCGCCGACGAGGGGCGCGACGCCGGCCGGCCGGTCACGGAGATCAACGGCCGGCTCATCGACCCCTCGCCGGCGGGCTTCACGGCGGAGATCAGGGGGCCGGTCGGGGCCGGTTCGGTGCTCGTCGTCGACGCGTTCGAGCACTGTCAGGGGCTGGACGAGTGGCTGCGGGAGACGTTCCTGCCGTCGCTGCCGGACGACGCGCTCGTGGTCGTCGCCGGCCGTGAGCCACCCCACGCGTCGTGGCAGCTCGACCTGGCCTGGCAGCAGGCCATGGCGGTGTGCCACCTGGGGGAGCTGACGCCGGACGAGGCGCGAAGCCTCGACCATCGCCCTGCTGCACGCGCTGATCGACCGGGTCAGCAAGAACGGCACAATGGTGCTCAACGTCGCCCCGACGGCCGACGGCGTCATCCCGTCCGGGCAGCAGAGCATCCTGCGGGGCATCGGCGACCATCTCAAGCGGTTCGGTGAGTCGGTCTACGCCACCCGCGTCTGGTCCGTCTACGGCGAGGGCCCCACCCAGATGGGCGGCGGATCATTCGTCACGCCGCGCGCGGGCACCAACCGGGACATCCGCTTCACCCGCAGCAAGGACAACACCGTCCTGTACGCCACGGTGCTGGGCTGGCCGGGCAGCACCCTGAACATCACCACGATGACGTCGAGCCGGGTCAACCTGAGCACCCTGACCGGCGTGCAGCTGCTCGGCTCCACCGCCGGCACGTACATCAACCTGCCCCGGCCCACCCAGGACGGGTCCGGCCTGCACATCACCATGCCGTCGGCGAGCGCGCCGTACAGCGCCCTCGCGTACGTGGTCAAGCTGACCTTCGGCGGCCCGACCCCCACCCCCACGCTGACGCCGACGCCCACGCCAACCGGCACCACCCCGCCGCCCGCCGGCCAGGCGACGGCGAAGTACGCCATCACCAACTCGTGGGCCGGCGGTTTCCAGGCGGACGTCACGGTCACCGCCGGGGCGGTGCCGATCAACGGCTGGAAGGTGTCCTGGAGCTTCCCCAACGGCCAGGTGATCAACCAGATCTGGAACGGCACCCACACCCAGAGCGGGTCGAACGTGGCCGTCTCCAACGTCGCCTACAACGGCGCGCTCGCCGCGGGCGCCTCCACCACGTTCGGCTTCATCGCGAGCTGGACCGGCACGAACAACCCGCCGACAAGCATCACCTGCACCACCAGCTGACCGGTCGCGACCGCGCCTGCGGGAACCCGGGCCGCTGCGGCGCGGGGCGTCCG
>NZ_JBHUVA010000116.1:0-15837 GCF_042670805.1 Micromonospora sp. NPDC057141
CTCTCCTCGTCGGCAGCGGCAGTTGTGTAGCCGAGAGTGGTTCAGGCCGCAGGTGGCGAGGTCCAGGCGCGGGTCGGGGCGCTGCCCGGTGACCCGGCCGATGTCGGTGGCGATCCGGTTGAGCACCGCCACCCGCTTGTCCTTCAGCGGGCCCAGGATGGCGTTCTGGACGAAGTTCGGGCCGCCCTCCGGCCGGACCGCGAGGCCGGCGAGGCGGGCGTTGGCCTCGGCGATCTGCTGGTCGAGCTGGTTCAGCTCGTTCTGCACCTGCCCGGCGGCGGCAGCGGGCACGGCGCCCAGTTGATTGCGCACGTTCGGGCAGTTCACCGTCTGCGCCACCCCGGCGTTGCCGCCGTTGTTGCCGTTGCCCGCGTTGCCGTTGTTGCCTGCGTTGTTGCCCGCGCCCGCGTTGCCGTTGTTGCCCGCATTGCCGTTGCCGTTGTTGCCGCCGGCCGCGTTGCCCGCTCCGGCGGCGTTGAGGCCGCAGGTGGCGAGGCTGGACAGGTCGGGGCGCTGCCCGCCGGCCCGGGCGATGTTGATCGCGATCCGGTCGAGCACGGCGACCCGCTTGCTCTTCAGCGGGCCGAGGATGGCGTTGTTGACGAAGTTCGGTCCGCCCTCGGGCTTCACGGCGAGCTGGGCGAGGCGGGCGTTCGCGGCGGCGATCTCCCGGTCCAGGTTGGCCAGCTCCTGCTGGACCCCCGCTGCGGCGCCGGCCGGCACGGCCGGCAGCTGGCTGCGTACGTCCGGGCAGTTCACGGTCTGCGCGCCCCCGGCCGCGACCGTCCCGTTGTTGCCCGCGCTGTTGTTGCCCGCGTTGGCGTTGTTGCCGGTGGCCGCGCCGTTGCGTAGCGCGCAGGTGGCGAGCGCGTCCAGGCCGGCCGGGGCGGTGCCGCCGACCCGGGTGATGTTCAGCCGGATCCGGTCGAGCACGGCCCGGCGCTTGCCGGCGATGTCGTTGAGTTGGCCGGCCGCGGCGCCCGGCTCGCGGGCCAGCCGGGCGTTGACGTTGGCGATCTGCGTCTCCAGGTTGCGCAGCTCCTGGTCCACGCCCGCCTTGGCGGCCGCCGGCACCGTGCCCAGCTTGTCGGCCACGGTCGGACAGGTGACCGACACCGCCGTCGTGTTCTCGTCGGCGGAAGCCAGCGACAGCCCGGCACCGAGCACCAGTGCCGCGAAGGCACCGACCCCGCCGAGCTTCAGGACGGCATTCTTTCGCGTGTGCCTGACCATGCACCTCTCCTTGTCCTGACCGCCGCAGCGTCCGGCGTCAATTTCCGTACGCGTCGTCGGCGGTGTGCCGTGACGATTGAAAAAAACCGGAAACCGGCCGGTGGGAACGGCGTCACACCCGTTCCCGGAATGGTTCCGGACGGTTCCACGGACAGGCGGGGACATCGTGACCGCCCCGGCATGGCGGTCGCGGACGCCCCGTTTTCCTTCGTCGGTCAGTACGGATCTTCGGCGGCGATCGTTCAACCCTTTCCCCGACGAATTTTCGCCGCCCGCCGTCCCGTCCCCCCGGCCGAACGCGAGAGCAGCCCGCTTCTCGCGCCGGTTCGTCGGACAATGACCGGTCGCACCGTTAGGGTGCAGGGCATGGGAGTTCCGGTGCTGGCCCTGGCCGCCGCGGTCGTCCTCGGCACGTCCGGGGCAGCCGCCCCGGCCCACGCCGGCCCGACCGGTCGGGCCGCTGCCGCGCCCGGTGCCCCGGTGCCGTGTCCCCGGGCGCAGGCGCCGCAGGTGGAGCGCTCCGCGCGGCCTACGCCCCCGCCGTCGGTGCCGCTGCAGCAGGCGGTGGGCGGGGTGGCGCTGGCCACCCCGGCCCTCGTCGCGCCGGCCGGCGCGTCCGCGCCGCCGGCGGTCACCGCCACCTCCTGGCTGGTCGCCGACCTGGACACCGGGGCGGTGCTCGGCGGCTGCGGCCCGCACGAGTACGCCACTCCGGCCAGCGTGCAGAAGCTCCTGCTGACCGCCACCGCGCTGCCGAAGCTGGACCCGAAGCGGATGGTCACGGTGACCCACGAGGACCTGGACATCGCCCCCGGCAGCTCGGCCGTCGGCCTGCTGGAGGACGGCCGCTACACCGTCGAGACCGTCTTCCTGGGGCTGCTGCTGCAATCCGGCAACGAGGCGGCCAACGTGCTGGCCCGGCTCGTCGGCGGGCCCGACGGGGCGGCCGGCGGGGTGCGGGCGATGAACGCCGAGGCCCGCCGCCTCGGCGCCCTCCAGACCCACGCGGTGACCCCGTCCGGCCTGGACGGCCCCGGCCAGTTCACCAGCGCGTACGACCTGGCGCTGATCGCCCGGGCCTGCTTCGCCGACCCCACCTTCCGCCGGTACGCGCTGACCGAACAGACTCGGATCCCCGACCAGCCCGCGCTGCGCCAGAAGGGCTTCCAGATCCAGAACGAGAACCAGCTCATCTACCGCTACCCGGGCGCCCTGGGCGGCAAGACCGGCTTCACCGACTACGCCCGGCACACCTACGTCGGCGCGGCGCAGCGCGGCGGCCGGCGGCTCGTGGTGACCCTGCTCGGTGCCGAGCCCCGGCCGATGCGTGGCTGGGAGCAGGGCGCCGCGCTGTTGGACTGGGGTTTCTCGCTGCCCCGGGACGCCTCGGTGGGCCGCCTCGTCGCGCCGGGGGAGACGGCCGCCAACGGTGCGCCCGTGGCCTCCCCGACGGCCGGCGCGGCGGTGACCCCCGAGCCCCGCGCGGTGGCCGCCCACCGGGTCGCCCCGCCGGGCTGGGCGGCGTCCTGGCCGTTCGTCGCCGCAGCTGCCGCCGTGGTCGGTCTGCTCGCCGCCGTTCTCCTGCACCGTCGCCGACGCCGGGCCTGAGGCGGGCCGGCACACCGGCGAGCATCGGGAACCCGACCGGGGTGTGTGTCGCCGTCGACAGGAGGACGGCCCGATCCATAGACTGCGATCTTTCTGGAGTCACGAGCCCAGGAGGACGTCACGTGTCGAGGTCATCCCGCCGGCAGCCGGCCCCGCCGGCCCCGGCCCGTTCCCGCAGGGCACCGGCGCTGTCCCGGCTCGCCGGTGCCGCGCTGCTCGCCACCGCCCTGGTCGGTGGCAGCGGCGTCGCCGCCGTCGCCGCGCCGCCGTCCGCTCCCGTGGACGCCCCGGCCGGGGTGCCGCCACAGGCGACCCCCGGCCCGTGCGCCTACACGGAGACCCCGGAGGAGCCGCCGGCCCGGCCCGTCCCGCTGCCGCCCGACCCCCGTTGGACGCCCGACCGCGGCACCGTGCGGGTCACGCTGCGTACCAACCAGGGTCCGATCGGGCTGACCCTCGACCGTGAGCAGGCCCCCTGCACCGTGCAGAGCTTCCTGCACCTGGCCCGGCACCGGTTCTACGACCGGACGTCGTGCCACCGGCTCACCGCGTACCCGACGCTGAGCGTGCTCCAGTGCGGCGACCCGTCGGGCACCGGCGAGGGCGGGCCGGGCTACCGGTACGCCGACGAGCTGCCCACCGACCTGCCGCCCGCCCCGACGGACCCGACGGGCGAGCGCCGCGTCTACGCCCGGGGCCTGCTCGCCATGGCCAACGCCGGCCCCGACACCAACGGCAGCCAGTTCTTCCTGGTGTACGCGGATTCGGCGCTGCGCCCGAACTACACCGTCTTCGGCGAGGTCGACGCCGCCGGCCTGGCCACCCTGGACCGGATCGCCGCCGGTGGGATCGCCCCCACGGCCGAGGACCCGGCCCCGGTCGACGGCGCGCCCGCGCTGCCGGTGCAGATCCGCCGAGCGGTACGCGGGCGCTGACCCCGGGCACCGGCCACCGGTATGCGGCCGCCACCGGGTTCCGGCCGGTTGCCGCATACCGGCCGCAATGCTGCTAGAACGGTGGGTATGAGACGGCGGCGCGGGGCGGAGCGGTCCACCCGCGCCGCCGCCGTGCCGGTCGCGGCCGCCGTGGCCGTCGCCGCGCTGCTGCCGGGCTGCCCCGCGCCGGAGCGTTCCGCGCCGACCCCGTCCGCCCCGGCCACCCCGACGCCCGCCGAGTCGCGGGCCCCGGCCGGGTTCGTCGACCTGTCCGACGTGGACCCGACCGTCGCCGCCGACATCCGGTACGCGACCGCCCACAACTTCGTCGGCCGGCCGATCACCGGCTACCGGGAGCCGCTGTGCCTGCTCACCCGGCAAGCCGCCGACGCGCTGCGCCGGGTGCAGCAGGCCGCCCGTGCCACCGGCCACCGCCTCAAGGTGTACGACTGCTACCGGCCCCGACGCGCCGTGGACGACTTCGTCGACTGGGCGGGGCGGCCCGGCGAGGAGCGGATGAAGGCCGAGTTCTACCCCGACGTGGCCAAGACGCGGCTGTTCGCCGACGGCTACCTCGGCGCGCCCACCGCCCACAGCCGGGGCAGCACCGTCGACGTGACCCTCGTCCCCGACCCGCCGCCCGACCAACCCCCGTACACGTCCGGCGCGCCGCTGGTCGCGTGCACCGCCCCGGTGGGGGAGCGCTACGCGGACAACGGTGTCGACATGGGCACCGGCTTCGACTGCTTCGACCCGCGCGCCCACACCGCCGACCGCCGGATCACCGGCGTCGCCCGGGACAATCGTGAGCTGCTGAAACGGCTGATGGTCGGCGGCGGCTTCACCAACTATCCGCGCGAATGGTGGCACTACCGGTACGCCGACGAGCCGTACCCCGACACGTACTTCGACTTTCCGGTGGCCCGCTCGTCGCTGTGACCCGCCCGGCCGTCACGGGGCCGGTTCGGCGGGGGCGCGCAGCGGCAGCCAGGCCAGCACGTCGGAGATCTTCTTGTCCCAGTACGCCCAGTCGTGGTCGCCGGGGGAGAAGTCGACGGTCAACGGCACGCCGCGCCGCCGCGCCGTCTCGACGAACCGGGTGTTGTCGTCGAACAGGAAGTCCTCGGTGCCGCAGGTGACGTAGAGGGCCGGCAGGTCGCCGCCGGCGCGTTCCAGCAGCGCCACCGTGTCGTCGTCGCTGCCGGGCACCGCCCGGTCGCCGAAGACGGTGTGCCACACCGCCGGGTCCATCGGATGGGTCGGGTGGTGCTGCCGGTGGGCGACGTCGAGCGCCCCCGACAGGCTCGCCGCCGCCGCGAACCGGCCCGGATCGCGCAGCGCCCACTTCACCGCGCCGTATCCGCCCATCGACAGGCCGGCGACGAAGGTGTCCTCCCGCCGGTCGGACAGCCGGAAGAACGACCGGCAGACCTCGGGCAGTTCCTCCGTGAGGAACGTCCAGTACCGGTTGCCGTGCTCCTCGTCGGCGTAGAAGCTGCGCCCCGCCTGCGGCATCACCACGGCCAAACCGAGCGGCGCGACATATCGTTCGATGGAGGTGCGCCGGGTCCAGATCGTGTCGTCGTCGCTGAGGCCGTGCAGCAGGTACAGCACGGGCGGGTCGCCGGCCGGCGCGCCGCCGGCCAGCCCGATCCCGGAACCGGCCGGGTCCGGCAGGAGCACGGTCATCGAGGTGGCCATGCCCAACGCCTCGGAGTGGAAGTTGCAGCGGATCAACGCCATGGGCGTGAATGCTACGCGCCGGGGGTAGCTGCACGGTTTACCAGGCTGTAACGTCCGCGCTGCTGGATCCGTCACAGAGAAGTGGGAGTTCAGTGATGACCGACGCGTCGACGGCGCTGGGCGTGCGCCTCTACCCCGACCTGGTCGAGCTGGGCGGGCTCGCGTCCGCGCTGGCCCTGACCGCCACCCGGTGCCAGGTCGACGTGGGCCGCATCAGCGCCCCCGAGCAGGGGCGGGGCCGGTTCACGTGCGCCGAGCTGCGCTCCGAGCGGGGGACGATAGCCGTGGGGCTGGGGTCCCAGGCCCGCTACTTCATGATCGACATCTCGGGCGCGGACGGGTGCCGGGCCGACGGCGACACCACCGACCTGGAGCAGGTCGTGCGGATCGCCGATGCCTGGCGCGGCGGGTCGAGCCTCGGCGAGCTCCGCGCCCGCTTCGCGTTCCTCGACCACGTCTCCGAGCCGGTCGGCGAGGGCGCGGCCCGCGCCTGACGGCCCGCCCCCCGCGTCGTGTGATGCCGGGAGCGCTCCCTTGACGAGGCGGGGACGCGCTCGGCGAGAATCGGGCCGCCGTTGGGCGACGGGCCGGCGTGCGGGCGCGGAGACATGGGGTCACATGCTGGGTGCGTTTGGTCTGGACGAGCACGACGAACGCGTCTACCTGGCCCTGGTCGCGGACGGGCCGGCGACGGTGGGCGAGCTGGCGCGGCGGCTGACCCTCGGGCCCGCTGTCGCCGACCGGGCGGTCAGGACGCTGGAGCGGCACGGCCTCGTGCACACCGCCGACGACCGGGTCGACGCGACGCCACCGGAACTCGCCGTGGACTCGCTGCTGATCCAGCGGATGCGCGAGCTCCAGGAGGCCCGCACCGAGCTGCGCGACTGGCTGCAACGCCAGCGGTCGGCCCAGCCGGAGCACCAGGGCGTGCAGTTCGTGGTGGGTCCCGCCGCGATCACGCAGGCGTTCGACCGCTTCCTGCACGGGGCGCAGGAGGAGGTGCTGGGCTTCGAGCGGCCCCCGTACACGGCGTCGTCGCAGGACAATCCGACCGAGCTGGAGTTGCTCGCCCGGGGCGTACGGTTCCGGGTGGTGTACGACCGGCGGGCGCTGGAACGGCCGGACGCGGCCGGGCACGTGGGCCGGTTCGTGGCGGCCGGCGAGCAGGCACGGGTGGCGCTGGACGTGCCGGCGAAGCTGGCGGTGGCCGACCGTCGGGTGGCGCTGCTGTCGTTCCCCCGGCCCGACGACACGGTGGACCCGTGGGCGCTGGTGGTGCGCGGCGAGGCGTGGGTGCAGGTGCTGGTGGCCCTGTTCACGGAGGTGTGGGAGCGGGCGACGCCGCTGCGGCTGGCCCCGGCGGCGGACGTGCTCGCCGACCTGGACCGCGCGACGATGCCGACGCCGACCGACCGCCGGCTGCTGTCGCTGATGATGGGCGGCCTGCCGGACAAGGCGGTCGCCTCCCAGGTGGGCATGTCGGTGCGGACGGTGCAGCGGCGGCTGCGCCAGCTGATGGACGCCACCGGCAGCGCGACCCGGATGCAGCTGGGCTGGTTCGTGGCCCGCAACGAGTGGCTCTGAACGAGGGGCCCGCAACGGGTGGCGCTGAGCGACCCGGGTCCGGCGACCGTCAGCCGCCGGACCCGGGCCGCCGGCCTACGCCGCCGGGGTCACCGTGAGGGTGACCTTCACCGGCGTGCCCGGCTTGGTGACGCTGTCGCTGACCACCAGCACCGTGGCCACGTACGTCCCCGGGGCCAGGCCGGTGGTGTCGACGGTCAGCGTCAGGGTGCCCTTACGTCCCGCCTCGATCGTGCCGCCCTTCGTGGCCGACAGCCACGGCACGTCACGGTATGCCGGCAGGCCGCCGTCGACGTGGTAGACCTTCGCCTGGAAGGGCCGCCAGGGGGCCTGCGCCACCAGCCACAGGTCGCCGTTGTCGTCGATGTCGAGGCCGGCGCCGCTGATCGGGTTCGGGTCGGGGTCGGGGATCGAGCCGAGGATCGCGCAGCTGTCCGGGTCCATCGCCCAGATCGCCTCGGTGTCGTCGCCGTTGATCCCCCACAGCACGTTCTTCTTCTCGTTGTACGCCAGGCCGGAGATCCACGGGACGCTCGGCACGCACTCGCCGAGCACCGCGCCCGGCTGAGCCTGCGACAGGCCGGCCAGCCGCTGGATCCGGCCGTCGCCGGCCAGGAAGAACGTGTCGTCGGCGGCCCGGTAGGCCAGGCCGTAGTAGTACTTGCCCGTCCACGGGCCGGTGATCCGCTCCGTCACCTCCAGAGTGTCCGGGTCGAAGCAGACGATGGGCAGCTCGCCCGAGATGGACAGGCTCGGCCCGCACATCAGGTCCCGGGACGCGACGTACGTCAGGTCGGACGGGTAGCCGTTCATCCCCACGACGCCCTTGCCCCGGTCGGCGCCGTCGGTGGTGAACCGCTGCACCTGCCCCCAGAAGTAGGAGTCCGTGACGACCAGTTCCCCGTCACGGTTGCCCACCCCGTACGCGTTGTACAGGTCGGTCAGCGGGAACGAGGTGAGCACCTGCCCCGGCACGCCGGTCGGGGCCGTCGCCGAGTCGATCTCGCGGCTGTCCCAGGTGCCGGTGGCCGACCCCCGGTTCTCCAGGGTCACCGTGGCGGTGGCCGTCGTACCGGCCCGCGCCTTCACCGACACCCCGCCGCGCGCGGTCAGCAGCGGCGTACGCAGCTTCGCGTCGTGCCGCAGCACCGCCGTCTCCGGCACGGTCACCCGCTGTTCCGTGGCGACGTAGCGACCCTTCTCCGGCGTCACGGTCGCCGCGCCGGCGGTCACCTCGGCGGAGTAGAAGCCGGCCGCGTCGGTGCTCGCGGCCACGGGCGGACCGTCGTCCGGCACCAGCCGCACGCTCGCCCCGGCCACGGGCTTGCGGTCGTTGGCGTCCCGGACGGTGCCCCGGACCAGGCCCCGGCCGGGCACCCGGAACGTGACGGCGACCCGGGGGTCGAGCACGGCCTCGTCGAGCGAGTACGTCAGCGCGCTGCCGCCGGGGCCGGCGGCGATGCCGACCGTGGCCGAGCCGCCCCGCTGCGCGTCGAGCTTGTGGTGCACGACGGTGACCCGGCCGTCCTCGCCGAGGGCGAGTTGGAAGCTCACCCGGGCACCCGGGGCGGCCTTGACGGCGGCGTCGACCCAGCTCACCGTGAACCGCCGGTTCGGCGCGCTGCCGGTGGTGCGGGTGACCACCCGGGACTTCTTGTCCAGGACCAGGTCGTCCCAGTGGGCGTAGACCGCCGGGGCGGGCACCTTCGGGCTGGGCAGGGCCGTGTTGTCCCCGTCGCCGGTGTCGCCGAACGCCACATAGCCGTTGCTGTGCACGGTGACGGCGGCGTACGTCCGGCCGTAGAAGGTCATCGGGAACGGCAGCGGGACCGCCCGGTGCGCCTCGTCGCCGCGCAGCGCGAGGGTGCCGCCGCCGGTGAGCCACTTCGCCGGGGCGACGCCGGCGGCGTACCCGTGCCGGTCGGTCTTGGCGGCGAGCGCGACGTCGACGACCTCGGGCCCGTCGACGGTCACCGGGACGGTCCGGTCGGCCAGCCAGGTGCCGCGGGTGACCCGCACCTGGTAGTCGGCCTCGGGCCAGGCGCCGGCGAACGCGCCGTCGGCCCCGGCGACGAACGCGGGGAAGTCGGTGCCGAGCAGCGCGACCTTCGCCCCGGGGACCGGCTTGCCGGACGGGTCGGTGACGGTGCCGCTGACCGGGTGCCACGGGGCGGACTCGGACACGTCGACGCTGACGGCGGCCGTGCCGTCGGCGGGGACGGTGACCGTCCGGCGCTGGGTGCGCTGGCCGAAGGCGCTGACGGTGAGGGCGTAGTCGCCGGCCGGCACCCGGCCGAGCTGGATCTCGCCGGAGGAGTCGGTGCGCCCGCCCCGGCTGATCGTGGCCGAGGTCAGGCTGACCGTCGCGCCGGGCAGGCCCCACCCCGACCGGGTCGCGGTCACCGCGACGCCGCCGAGCGCGCCGGCCGGGGCGGTGCTGACCAGCGCGTACGCGTCGAGGGTGCCCTCGCCGTAGACGTTGTTGTCGGCGGTGGTGCCGCCGCACTGGTCGTCGTCCCGGTCGTGCGCGGTGCGGTCCAGCAGCTCGCGGGTGGTGGCGACGTCGCGGCGCAGGTTCGGCACCGCCGACCACAGCAGCGCGATCGCGCCGGCGACGTGTGGCGCGGCCATCGACGTGCCGCTGGCCGACCCGTACCCGCCGCCGGGCAGGCTGGAGACCACGTCGACGCCGGGGGCGGCGATGTCCGGCCGGGTCGCGCCGTCGCGCGCGGCGCCCCGGCTGGAGAAGTAGCCGGCCGCGCCGTCGCGGTCGACCGCACCGACCGCGTACGCCAGCGGGCTGGTGCTCGGGTAGCCGGCGGTGTTGCAGCCGCCCTCGCCCTCGTTGCCGACGGAGAAGACCGGGAAGATGCCGGCGGCCAGCCAGGTCGACAGGATCTCCTCGTAGAAGTGGTAGCCGTCGTCGAGGCCGCCCCAGGAGTTGTTGACGATGTCGGGCGACAGCTCCGGCCGGGGGTCGTTGCCGTCGCGGTCGGTCGGCGCGACCATCCACTGCCCGGCGGCGAGCAGGGCCGTCTCGGAGCAGCGGTCGGCCTCGCAGCCCTTCGCGGCGATCCACGTCGCGCCGGGCGCGACGCCGATGGGTCGGCCCGTGCCGTCGTCGCCGAGCACCGTGCCGGTGGTGTGCGTGCCGTGGCCGTAGTTGTCGCAGGGCTGCTTCGCCGCGCCGCAGATGCCCGTCGGGTCGTACCAGTTGTGATCGTGGTCGAAGGTGCCGTCGCCGTTGCTGCCTCGGTACTGGCGCACCAGCGCCGGGTGGTCGAAGTCCACCCCGGAGTCGATGCTGCCGACGACGACGCCCTGCCCGGTCACGCCGAACTCGTCCCACACCCTGCCCGCGCCGACCTGGGTGAGGTTCCAGGGCAGCGCGGCGGCGTCGGCGGCCCCGGCCGGGGAGATCGGGTCCTCCAGCACGGCCTGCGCCACGGGCGTGACGGCGGCGACGTCGGCGCGGCCGGCCAGCTCGGTGGCCAGGTCGAGACCGCCGGTCACGGCGATCACGTTCGCGATCCAGTACGGGGTGTGCGCGGCCCCGCGCCGGTGCAGCAGCGACCGTACGTCCCGCTGGCTGCGCTCGGCGTGCGCGACCTTGGCCTCGTAGACCAGCCTGGTGCGGGCGGTACGGCCGGCCCGGCCGCCGGCCTTGCGCTGCGCCCGGTCGAGCGCGCTCTCGTCGAGCTCCGCCTCGCCGGCGAGCTGCACCATGAAGGGCACCTCGGCGCCGGCCGCGAGCTGCCGCAGCAGGCTGCCGTCCAGCTTGCGCGACGGGTCGGCCGACTGGGCGGCCGGCGGTGCGGCGCCGGCCTGGGCCGGCAGCGCCAGCAGCGCGGTGAGCACCGCCGTCGCTGCGGCGAGCCAGCGTCGCCGGCCGTGTCTCCTCGTTGACATCGAGCTTTCCTCCTCCGGCCCGCACCCCACGGGTCGGGGCGGGGCTGCGGCCGATTCTGGGCGGCCACGCGGGGGCCGGGGAGGTCCCGGAGCTGGCGCAGAACGTACATGGCGGATCTCCGCCACCTTTGTGAACGGTGACGACACGCGGCCGGGCCGGGTCGCGCCGCGCCGTCACACACCCGCAACGCGATGGTGATCACCTCGCGGCGGTCGCCGATTATCCGTTGCCTGTCGTTCCGCCCCCGGCCTACCTTTCCTCATCCGACGAGGAGAGACATGATGGCTTTCACCCCGCTGTACGGCACCCGGGCACCTGTGCGGGTCTGGACCGACCCGTACGCGATCGAGCCGCAGGCCGCCCAGCAGCTGCGCAACATCGGCGCCCTGCCGTGGGTCGAGGGCGTCGCCGTCATGCCCGACGTCCACTTCGGCAAGGGCGCCACCGTCGGTTCGGTGATCGCCATGCGGCAGGCGGTCTCCCCGGCCGCCGTCGGCGTGGACATCGGCTGCGGCATGTCGGCCGTGCGCACCTCGCTCACCGCCGCCGACCTGCCCGACGACCTCGCCGGGCTGCGGTCGGCGATCGAGGCCGCCATCCCGGTCGGCTTCGCCAAGCGCGAGAACCCGATCGACCCGCGCCGGGTGCGGGGGCTGGAGCAGCGCGGCTGGGCCGACTTCTGGGCGCGCTTCGGCACCCTCGACAAGCGGGTGGCCCAGCTGGAGACCCGCGCCCAGCAGCAGCTGGGCACCCTCGGCGGCGGCAACCACTTCATCGAGGTCTGCCTGGAATCCGGCGGCCCCGACGCCGGCCGGGTCTGGCTGATGCTGCACTCCGGGTCGCGCAACATCGGCAAGGAGCTGGCGGAGCGGCACATGAGCGTCGCGCGGCGGCTGCCGCACAACGCCGGGCTGCCCGACCGGGACCTCGCGGTCTTCCTCGCCGGCACCCCGGAGATGGACGCCTACCGCCGGGACCTGTGGTGGGCGCAGGAGTACGCCCGGCGCAACCGCGCGGTGCTGCTGGCCCTGCTCTGCGGGGTGGTCCGCGACGCATTCGGGCAGGTCGGCTTCGACGAGCCGATCAGCTGCCACCACAACTACGTCGCCGAGGAGACCTACGGCGGGGTGGACGTGCTGGTCACCCGCAAGGGCGCGATCCGGGCCGGCGCCGGGGACCTGGGCATCATCCCCGGGTCGATGGGCACCGGGTCGTACATCGTGCGCGGCAAGGGCAACCCCGACGCGTACTGCTCCGCCTCGCACGGGGCGGGGCGGCGGATGTCACGCGGGCAGGCGAAGCGGACGTACAGCACCGCCGACCTGGCGGCGCAGACCGCCGGGGTGGAGTGCCGCAAGGACGCCGGGGTGATCGACGAGATCCCGGCCGCGTACAAGGACATCACGCAGGTGATGGCGCAGCAGGAGGACCTGGTCGAGGTGGTCGCCCACCTCAAGCAGGTGGTCTGCGTGAAGGGCTGAGCGGGGTCGCCGCCGGGGCGGTGGTGCCTACCGGCGGCGGCCCCGGGCCCCCTTGAGGCGGCGGCCCAGCTCCCGGGCGATCTCCCGCTTGGCGTCGCGCTCGGCGAGGGCCTGCCGCTTGTCGTACGACCGCCTGCCCCGGGCCAGCCCCAGCTCCACCTTCGCCCAGCCGTTGGAGAAGTACAGCGACAGCGGCACGAGCGTCAGCCCGCCCTCGCGTACCCGGTCGAGGATCCGGTCGATCTCGATGCGGCGCAGCAGCAGCTTGCGGGTGCGGCGGGGCTGGTGGTTGGTCCAGCTGCCGAAGCCGTACTCGGCGATGTGCAGGCCGTGCAGCATCAGTTCGCCGTCGTGCTCCTGGGCGAAGGCGTCGACCAGGGAGACGTGCCCGGCGCGCAGCGACTTCACCTCGGTGCCGGCGAGCACCAGCCCCGCCTCGTACGTCTTGAGGATGTCGTAGTCGTGGCGGGCCTTCTTGTTCGACGCGACGAGGGTGCGTCCGGTCTCCCTGGGCACGGTCGGCCTCCCGCTGGTGGTTGCGTCCCGACGGGCGAGAGGCTAGCAGCCGCCCGCCCGGGAATCGGGTGGAGCCGCGCGGCGGCGACGGCCACAATGCCGCCATGGACCATCGGACCATGGTCAAGCTGAGCAAGCGGATGTCGAAGGCGCTGCGGCACGAGCCGGACCGCCTCGGCCTCACGCCGGACCGGGCCGGCTGGGTGCCGGTGGCCGCCCTGCTCGCCGCCCTGCGGGTGGGGCGGCCCGAGCTCGACGCGGTCGTGGCCGGCAACGACAAGCAGCGCTTCGCGGTGCAACGCGGCCCCGACGGGGTCGAGCGGATCCGCGCCAACCAGGGCCACTCGATCCCCGTCGAGCTGGGGCTGCCGCCGGTCGAGCCGCCCGCACGCCTCTACCACGGCACCGGCGCCGCTGCCCTCGACTCGATCCGGGCCACCGGGCTGCACCGGGGCGGCCGGCACCACGTACACCTGTCGGCCGACGTCGAGACGGCCCGTCGGGTCGGCGCGCGGCGCGGCGGCCCGGTCGTGGTGCTCACCGTCGACGCGGCGGCGATGGCCCGCGACGGGCACGTGTTCCACCGCAGCGCCAACGGCGTCTGGCTGACCGCCGAGGTCCCCGCCCGGTATCTGAGCCCGCCCGGTATCTGAGCCCGCCCGGTATCTGAGCCCGCCCGGTATCTGAGCCCGCCCGGTATCTGAGCCCGGCCGGTTGGGGGGCACCCCGCATCACCGCCGCGCCATTGAAACGCTTCCGTCCGTTGCCGCAAGATCGACGGCACCGGGGGAGACGACAGTGACGGGGACGCTCAGTGGCGAAGGCGGCCGACGTGGGGCGCGCGGCGCGTGACCTGCGGCTGGTGGTGGCCGTGCACGCGGTCTCCACGTACGGCAGCTACCGCCGCATCCGCCTGATGATCGGCGCGGACGTGCTCGCCGACAGCGGCGCCCGCCGCCGGCGGGCCTGCCCCGGCGACCCCGGCCTGCCCGACCCGGTCGACGACATCCTCGTCCGGGTGGCCGGGTAGACCCCGACCGGCCACCGTGGACGGTTTTTGTCATACCCCGGTCGCAGTATGGAGTCATGGCTGCTCCCGCACTGGCTCACGAGCCCACCCCGCCGCGTGCCCTGTCGCTGCGCGAGATCCGCACCCGGCTGACCCAGCTCATCGCGATGGCCGAGCTGACCGACACGGTCACCCTGGTCACCCGCGACGGCGACCCCCGCCCGATCGCCGCGATCGTGCCCGCCTCTGCCGCCCGCACGGCGGCGCAGGCGCGGGCCGACGCCGACCGCCTCGCCACGGTGACCGCGGGCTGGGCCCGCCGCCTCGAAGAGTCCCACCGGCAGAGCAGCCGGCGGCACGCCGCCGAGCTGCGCGCCGTCACCGAGGCGCTCGCCGAGGTCTGGGCCGAGCTCGATCGCCGGGTCGCCCCCGGCAGCGACCCGGCCCTGGCCCGGCTCCGCGCCGCCCACGCCGACCTGCTGCGCGACTGACCCCGCTGCCGGGTGCGCTCGGCCCGGTGGCCCGAGCGCCGGTGCCGACGTCCGGCCGGCCGGTTCGGGCGGGCCGGGTGTGACGGCGTGGCCGGGGTGTGGTCTGCTGGACCGGTCCGCCCACCCCGCGCCCCCGGGAGGCCCGGTGTTCGCTCGCCCCCTGACCGCCGACGCCGAGCTGCGTCCGCTGGAGCCGTGGCGGGCCGAGGAGTTCCTCGGCCACCTCGACCGGGCCCGCGAGCACATCGCGCCCTGGGTGGGGCCGTCGTTCGTGGCCACCGACCTCGCGTCCGCGCGGGCCGTCCTGCAACGCTATGCCGACGCGCGCGCACGCGACGCCGGCGGGATCTGGGGCATCTGGCTCACGGGCCCGGCCCCGCAGGAGCCGACGCTGGTCGGCGGGGTCATGTTCGTCTCGTTCGACACCGCGCTCAGGGTGTGCGAGGCGGGCTGCTGGCTGGAGCCGGCCGCGCAGGGGCGGGGCCTGATCACCCGCGCCGCCGGCCTGATCGTCGACTGGGCGGTGCGGGAGCGGGGCATCCACCGGGTCGAGTGGCAGACGAACTCGCGCAACACCCGCAGCATCGCCGTCGCCCGCCGGCTGGGCATGCGCCGCGACGGCACGCTGCGCCAGGCGGCCCCCGGGCCGGGCGGGCGCGTCGACATCGACGTCTGGTCGGTCCTCGCCGACGAGTGGCAGCGACCGGCCTGAGGCGCACGGTGACGACGACGGGCGACACAGCCGGCATCGGCTTGCGGGATCGCCTCCCGGGCCACGAGCACTCCCCGGCACGGCAGCCGCTGCGGGTCGCCGCCGCCCAGATCGAGGCCGTCGGCGGCGACCTGGCCGGCAACGCCGCCACGCACGTCGCCGCGATCGCCGCGGCGGCCACCCGGGGCGCGCGCCTGGTCGTCTTCCCCGAGCTGTCGCTCTGCGGCTACGACTATCCGCTGCTCACCGCCGACGTCGCCCGGTGCGAGGTCGAGCCGGGCGATCCCGTCCTGCGCACGGTGGGCGGGGCCTGCCGGGCGCACGCGGTGACCGCCGTCGTCGGCGGCTGCGCCCGGCGCGCCGACGGCTGGACCATCGCCGCGTTCGTCGTCGGCCCCGACGGCACGGTCGCCGCCACCTACCACAAGCGGCACCTCGACGCCGACGAGCGCGTGGTGTTCGTCGCCGGCCACACCGACACGATGGTGCAGATCGGGGGCTGGCGGCTCGGCCTCGGCGTCTGCTACCAGAATGCGGGCCAGTGCTCCGGCCTTCAGGCCGGGGGTGAAGGCCCGTGCTGGGAGGGCCGTCAGGCCCGAGCAGTGCTTTGACCGG
>NZ_JBHUVA010000117.1:0-15830 GCF_042670805.1 Micromonospora sp. NPDC057141
GGTCGTGGGCGGCGGGCGACGCTCCTGCCTGACGGGCCCGGACTCGCGACTGCCCGGGGACCCAGGTGCGGCCCGCGGAGCCGCACCGCCCGGGGCCGGCGCCGCGAAACACCACCCCGGGTTGCTGGAACGAACGTTCGAGGCAATCGAACACTCGTTCTAACTACTGCTGACAGTACACCCCGCGCCCGACGAAAACGCAACGTGTGGACGCCCGGCGTGCCGGAACCGACGGCGGCGCTAGCCTCTGCTGGTGACGACTCCCCGCCCCGCCCTCGGTGTCGCCATGGTGCTCGGCTCGGGAGCCCTCTTCGCCGTCAACGGCACGGTCTCCAAGCTGGTGCTCCGGGCCGGCCTGAACGCGCAGCAGCTGACCCTGCTGCGCGCCTTGGGCGCGGTCACCGTCCTGCTGCTGCTGAGCGTCGCGCTGCGCCCGGGCGTCCGCCGGCTGCGGGTCACCGCCCGGCAGCTGCCGCTGCTGCTCGGGTACGGCCTGACCGGCTTCTTCCTCGTGCCGATGCTCTACTTCGTCGCCATCTCCCGGTTGCCGGTCGGGATCGGCCTGCTGTTCGAGTACTCGGCCCCGCTGCTGGTCGCCCTCTGGGCCCGGTTCGGCCAGCGGCACCGGGTCCGCCCCCGGCTCTGGGCCGGCCTGGCGCTGAGCCTCGCCGGGCTGGGCTGCGTGGCCGAGGTGTGGGGCGGGCTGCGGCTGGACGGCCTCGGCATGCTCGCCGGCCTCGGCGCGGCGGTCTTCCTGGCCGGCTACTACGTGCTCGGGGCGCGTGGCGTGCGGGGCCGGGACACCCTGTCGCTGTGCACCTGGGCGTTCGGCGGGTCCGCCGTGGCCGGGCTGCTCACCCGGTCGGTCACCGCCGGCACCGGGGGCTGGGAACCGCTCACCGGCCGCGCCGGAGGCGTGCCGGTCGCGCTGCTCTGCGCGTACGTGGTGGTGCTCGGCTCGGTCGTGCCGTACCTGCTGGTGGCGGGCGCGATGCGGCACCTGCCCGCGACCAGTGTCGGGATCGTCGGCATGGTGGAGCCGGTGCTCGCCGCGGCGGTCGCCTGGGTCGTCATCGGCGCGGGCGAGGCGCTCAACGCCGCCCAGCTCGGCGGCGGCGCGCTGGTGCTGTTCGGGGTGGCGCTGGCCGAGACGGCCCGGGCGGACCCGCCCCGGCAGCAGTCCGTGCCGCCCGCGCCCGACGCCGTCGTCACCGGTGCGCCCGCCGCCGCACGCTGAACGCCGCACGCCCGCCGCCGGGATTCTCAGTACGCGCACAGGTTTCACATAGGGCCGGTCGAGGTCACCGTCGCAGGGTGGACCCCATGAACGTCAGCCGTACCGAAACGATCGTCGGATGAGCGCCGCCGTCGCCGAGCGGCCGGCCACCGCCCGCCCCGTCCCGCCGGGGGCCCCCGGCTGGTGGGCCGACGCGGCCGGTGCCGCCGCCGCGCTCAGCCTGCTCGTGGTCACCGCGCTCTGGACGACCGACCGGGGGGTGCAGGAGCTGCTGTCCGGGGTGGCCACCGGCCTCACCTCCGCCGGCCGGCTCACCGGCCTGCTCAGCGCCGATCTGATGCTGATCCAGGTGGTCCTGATGGCCCGGGTGCCGCTGATCGAGCGGCGCTTCGGCCAGGACCGGATCGCCCGCTGGCACCGGCTCGCCGGCTTCGCCTCGTTCCACCTGCTGCTGGCCCACGTGGCGCTGACCACCATCGGGTACGCCGGCACCGCCCGCGAGGACGTCGTCACGCAGTTCTGGCTGCTGGTCACCGGGTATCCGGGGATGCTGCTGGCCACCGCCGCGCTGGGACTGCTGGTGCTGGTGGTGGGCACCTCCATCCGGGCGGCCCGCCGCCGGCTGCGCTACGAGTCCTGGCACCTGCTGCACCTGTACGCGTACCTGGGGATCGCACTGGCGCTGCCGCACCAGCTCTGGACCGGCGCGGACTTCGTCGCCTCGGCCGCCGCGCGGGCGTACTGGTGGACGGCGTACCTGCTGGCGCTGGGCAGCGTGCTGGCGTTCCGGCTGGGGCTGCCGGCCTGGCGCTCCCTGCGGCACCGGGTCGAGGTGGCGGCGGTGGTGCCCGAGGCGCCCGGCGTGACCTCGGTGTGGCTGCGCGGGCGCGACCTGCACCGGCTGCCCGTACGGGCGGGGCAGTTCTTCTCCTGGCGGTTCCTCGACGGCCCCGGCTGGTCCCGGGCCCACCCGTACTCGCTGTCGGCGCCCCCGTCGGGGGACCTGCTGCGGATCACCGTGAAGGACCTCGGCGACGGCAGCGCCCGGGTGGCCACCCTGCGCCCCGGCACCCGGGTGCTGCTGGAGGGCCCGTACGGGCGGCTGACCGGTGAGCACTGGCGCGGCGGCGGGATCACGATGTTCGCCTGCGGGGTCGGCATCACCCCGCTGCTGGCGCTGCTCTGGGAGCTGCCGTACGCCCCGGGCCAGGCGGTGCTGCTCTACCGCGCGCGTACCGAGGAGGAGATCGCCTTCCGCGCGGAGCTGGACCGGCTCGCGGCCGAGCGCGGGGTGGTGGTGCACCACCTGGTCGGCCCGCGCGCCCGGCGACCGGCCTGGCTGCCGGCGTACGCGGAGGGGACGACCGACGCCGAGGCGCTGCGCCGGCTCTCCCCCGACATCGCCGGCCACGACGTCTTCCTGTGCGGCCCGGACGGCTGGGTCGACGCGGCGCGGGCCGCGACCCGCGCCGCCGGGGTGCCCGACGAGCACACCCACCACGAACGTTTTGCCTGGTGACAGGCGCGAAGGAGGTTTCCATGCGACGGATCACCGTCTGGCTGCTGTCCACCGTGGCGGCGCTGGTGCTGCTGTTCAGCTACAAGACCAGCACGATGGGGGTGGGCGGGGACAGCAGCGCCATCGCCGCCGGCACGGGCGAAAACACCGGCACCAGCTCCGGCTCCGACTCCGGCTCCGACTCCGACTCGTCGGGCGGCTCATCCTCCGGTGGTTCCTCGGCCGACTCCTCCTCCGGCGGCTCGTCGAGCAGCGGGTCGGGGCAGTACGACGGGTCGGTGGCGCAGACCCGGTGGGGGCCGGTGCAGGTCCGGATCACCGTCTCCGGCGGGAAGATCACCGACGTCACCGCGCTCCAGGTGCCCGACGGCAACCACCGGGACCAGCAGATCAACGACTACGCGGTGCCGATCCTGCGGCAGTCGGCCCTGGCCGCGCAGAGCGCCGACATCGACACGGTCTCCGGGGCCACCGTCACCAGCGACGGCTACCGGGAGTCCCTCCAGGCCGCCATCGACGCGGCGCACCTGTGAACGGGAAGGTGAACACGATGGCCACGACCACCGAACCGGACCGGCGGGCCTGGGTGACGCAGGTGATGGGCCTGCCGGTGAGCGTGCACCTGCGCGGGCCCGGGGTGCGCGACGACGCCGTCGCCGCCCGGGTGGAGACGTTCTTCGCCGAGCTGCGCACGGCCGACGACACGTTCAGCACGTACCGGCCGGACAGCGCGCTCGGCCGGCTCGACGGCCGGCTGCCCGACGCGGCCACCGCCGACCCGCTGGTGCGGGAGGTGGTCGAGCTGTGCGAGCTGGCCCGGCTGCGCACCGGCGGCCGGTTCGACGCCCGGCGGCTGCCGCTGCCGCGCGGCGGCGTCGGCTTCGACCCGTCCGGGCTGGTCAAGGGCTGGGCGGTCGAGCGCGCCGCCCGGTGGCTGACCGACCTGGCCGGCCACGACGTGTGCCTCAACGCCGGGGGCGACGTGCTGCTGCGCGCCGCGCCCGACCGGCCGGCCTGGCGGGTCGGCGTCGAGGATCCGCAGCGCCCGGGGCACCTGCTCGACGTGCTGGAGCGGGCCGGCGGCGCGGTCGCCACCTCCGGCACCGCCCGGCGCGGCACGCACATCACCGACCCGCGCGCCGGCCGGCCCGCCGAGGCCGTCCGGTCGGTCACCGTGGTCGGCCCCGAACTGCTCTGGGCCGACGTGTACGCCACGGCGGCCGTCGCCGGGGGCCCGGACGCCCTGGACTGGCTGGCCACCCTCGACGGGTACGCCGCCCTGCTGGTGGCCGCCGACGGCCGGGTCCGGACCACCCAGGACTGGCCGGGCACCCGACCGACGGCGTGGGTCGGCGCGGCGTAGCCGTAGGTGGGTGCGACGGGCGCGGCGACGGCGGGGAGAATGAGCGGCATGCAGCCACACCCGAACGTGCGGGCCGTGCAGGAGGCCCTCGAGGCCACGGGCGCGCGGGACGGCTCCGGCCGGCCCAGCGAGGTCCGCCTGCTGCCCGCGGCGGTGCACACCGCCGCGGCGGCGGCCGACGCCCTCGGCGTCGACGTCGGCGCCATCGCGAACTCGCTCATCTTCGCCGCCGACGGCGCGCCGCTGCTGGTGCTCACCTCCGGCGCGCACCGGGTGGACACGGCCGGCCTGGCCGCGCACCTCGGGGTGACCCACCTGCGCCGGGCCACCCCCGAGTTCGTCCGCGCCCACACCGGCCAGCCGATCGGCGGCGTCGCCCCGATCGGCCACCCCGAGCCGCTGCGCACCCTCGTCGACGTGGCTTTGGAACGCCACGACGAGGTCTGGGCTGCCGGCGGGGTCCCCCAGGCGGTCTTTCCCACGACGTACGCGGAGCTGCTGCGGATCACCGTCGGCGCCGCGACCGAGGTGGCGTGAACGGCGTCCCCGAGCTGGTCACCCTGCACGTCTGGCGGATCGGCCGGGCCGCCCTGCCCGGCGCGCTGGCCCGGATGGCGACGCACCCGGCGCGGCTGCGCCGCATCCCCGGGGTCCGGTTCGGCAAACTGCTCGGCACGGGGACGGGCACCGGCTTCGGCCCCGGCGACGCCGACCCGGCCCGCTGGGCGGCCCTCGCCGTCTGGGACTCCCCGGCCGACGCCGCCGGCTTCGACGCCTCGCCGGTGGGCCGCTCCTGGGCCCGCATCGCCCGCTCGTCGGTGCGGGTCGACCTGCGCCCGCTGACCAGCCGGGGCGAGTGGTCCGGGCGGCGGCCGTTCGGCGAGCCCTCCGGCGGCCGGATCGCCGGGCCGGTGCTGGCGCTGACCCGGGCCCGGCTGCGGGCCCGCCGGGCGGCCACCTTCTGGCGGGCCGTCCCGCCGGTGGCCGCCGCCCTGCACGCCGCGCCCGGCCTGCTGGCCCGGTTCGGCGTCGGCGAGGCCCCGCTGGGCTGGCAGGGCACGGTCAGCGTGTGGCGCGATCCGGCGGACCTCGTCGCGTTCGCGTACCGTCACCCCGAGCACCGCGCCGCGATCGCGCGCACCCCCACCGAGGGGTGGTACGCGGAGGAGCTCTTCGCGCGGTTCGAGGTGCGCGACGTGGTCGGCGACCGGGCGGTGCTGGGGTGGGTCGCCGACGGCGACGCGGCAACGGCGAAGGATGGGCGGGCATGAGGTTGGTGCGCTGGACGCCGGACGACCTGGTCCGGCGGCTGGACGACGTGGTGGCCGTCTACGGCGAGGCGATGAACTACCGGGCCGACCTGCTGGAGGCCCGGCGCGGCTACATCGCCACCCACGTGCGCCGGCCCGGCTTCCGCGCCGTGGCCAGCCTCACCTCCGAGGGTCACCTGGCCGGCTTCGGATACGGCTACCTCGGCACGCCCGGCCAGTGGTGGCACGACCAGGTGCACCGGGCGCTGACCGCCGACGCCCGGCGGCGCTGGCTCACCGACTGCTTCGAGGTCGTCGAGTTGCACGTCCGGCCGCCCGCCCAGGGGCACCGCCTGGGCACCCGGCAGCTCACCGCCCTGCTCACCATGGCGCCGGGCAGCACCACCCTGCTCTCCACGCCCGAGGCCGACGAGCAGCGCTCCCGGGCCTGGCGGCTGTACCGCCGGTTCGGCTTCGTCGACGTTTTGCGCCACTTCCACTTCCCCGGCGACGAACGCCCGTTCGGCATCCTCGGCCGGGACCTCCCGCTCACCGCCCCGGCCCCGGCCGCCTCCAGCCCCGCCGCCCCGGCCGCGCCGTGACCCGGGCGGGGCGGCGGCCGCTGCTGCCCTGGGCGGGGCTGGGCGCGCTGGTCCTGGCCCAGGTCTGCTACCCACTCACCGCCGGCGCCACCCGGGCCGGGCTGACGGTGGCCACCGTCGTGCTCGGCTATTTCCTCTCGGTCGGCCACGCGCTGCTGACCCGGGGGCCCCGCACGGCGGCGGCGCTGGTCGCGGTGGCCACCGGCGGCGGCTTCGCCATCGAGGCCCTCGGGGTGGCCACCGGCTTCCCGTTCGGCAGCTACGACTACTCCGGCGAGCTGGGCCCGAAGCTGGCCGGGGTGCCGCTGATCATCCCCCTGGCCTGGACCTGGATGGCCTGGCCCGCCTGGCTCGCGGCGGCCCGGCTCGTCTCCCCCGGCGTCGCCCGGGTGGCCCTCGCAGCCGTCGGGCTGGCCGCCTGGGACCTGTTCCTCGACCCGCAGATGGTCGCCGAGGGCTACTGGGTGTGGCGGGACGCCACACCCGCGCTGCCCGGCCTGCCCGGCGTGCCCGTCAGCAACTACCTCGGCTGGCTGCTCTTCGCGGTGCTGCTGATGGTGGCGCTGCGCCCGCTGGCCGGGCCGACCGTCGACCGGGCCGGCCCCGGCGACGCCCCGATGTTCGCGCTCTACCTGTGGACGTACGGCTCCAGCATCCTGGCCCACGCGCTCTTCCTCGGTCTGCCCGCGTCGGCGGTGTGGGGCGCGGCCGGCATGGCGAGCGCCGCCGTGCCGCTGGCCCTGACGCTGCGCCGCGAACGCCAGCAGGACCGGCAGCGGCAGCAGGACCAGCAGCGGCAGCGGCAGCAGGGCCCGCCCGCCGACGCGACCGCATGACCGGCATCCTGCTGCTCCTCGCCGCCGTCGCCGTGCTCACCGCGCACACCTGGGTCAACGCCACCCGGTGGTTGCGCCGCCCGACCGGCGGGCCCGTCGAGGTCACCGAGGCCGTCGCGGTGCTGCTGCCGCTGC
Organism: Micromonospora sp. NPDC057141; assembly: GCF_042670805.1. Lineage (NCBI taxonomy): Bacteria > Bacillati > Actinomycetota > Actinomycetes > Micromonosporales > Micromonosporaceae > Micromonospora > Micromonospora sp. NPDC057141. Next base: position 6,943 of record NZ_JBHUVA010000117.1, read on the forward strand.
GCGACGAGGCCGACCGGGTCACCCCGTGCCTTCAGTCGCTGCTCGCCCAGCGCGGCGTGCCCGACCTGCGGATCGTGGTGCTCGACGACGGCTCCACCGACGGCACCGCCGACGTGGTCCGCGCGGTCACCGGCGACGACGACCGGGTCACCCTGCTCACCGGCGACGCCCCGCCGCCGGGCTGGCTGGGCAAGCCGCACGCCTGCCACCAGCTCGCCACCCGCGCCGACCCGGCAGCCACCGCGCTGACCTTCGTCGACGCCGACGTCGTCCTCGCCCCGTACGCGGTGGCGGCGGCCGTCGCCGAGCTGCGCGCCGCGCGGGTGACGCTGCTGTCGCCGTACCCGGGGATCGTGACCCGGACCGCGGCGGACCGGCTGGTGCAGCCGCTGCTGCAGTGGCTGTGGCTGACCTTCCTGCCGCTGCGGGCGATGGAGCGCTCGCCGCGGCCGTCGCTGGCGGCGGCCGGCGGGCAGTTCCTCGTGGTCGACCGGGCCGGCTACGCGGCGGCCGGCGGGCACGCCGCCGTGGCCGACCGGGTGCTGGAGGACGTCGAGCTGGCCCGCGCGATCAAGCGGTCCGGCGGCCGGATCGCGCTGGCCGACGGCTCCCGGCTGGCCACCTGCCGGATGTACGACGACTGGCGGCAGCTGCGCGACGGCTACACCAAGTCGCTGTGGGCCTCGTTCGGCCACCCCGGCGCGGCGGCGGCCGTGGTGGCGACGCTGCTGCTGCTCTACACCGCTCCCCCGCTGGTGGCGCTGGCCGCCCTGCTGGCCGGCGCACCGACCGTCGCGGCCCTGGCGGCGCTGGCCTGGCTGCTCGGGGTGGCCGGGCGGGCGGTCAGCGCCCGCGCCACCGGCGGCCGGTGGTGGCCCGACGCGCTCGGCCACCCCGTGTCGGTCGCGGTCCTCGGTTGGCTGACCGCGCGGTCGTACCATCTGCGGAAGCGACGCCGCCTGTCCTGGCGGGGTCGCCCGGTCAGCTAGGAGGGCACGTCATGGCGCGGATCGTGGTCGTCGGTGCCGGGGTGGGTGGGCTGGCCACCGCCGCCCGGCTGGCCGCCACCGGGCACGAGGTGACCGTCTTCGAGCGGGCCGGCACGGTCGGCGGCAAACTCGGCCGGTACGTCCACGACACCCCGGCCGGGTCGTTCCACTTCGACACCGGGCCCAGCCTGCTCACCCTCCCGGAGGTCTTCCACGACCTGTTCGAGGCGACCGGCGCGAAGCTCGACGAGTATCTCGACCTGGCCCCGCTGGACCCGATCGTCCGGCACGTCTTCCCCGGCGGCGGGCCCACCCTCGACTCCTGCGCCGACCCGGCCGAGTTCGCCGCCCGCGTCGGCGCGGCGTTCGGCGACCGGGCCGCCGCCGACTGGCAGCGGCTGTGGCGGCGCGCCGCCCGGGTCTGGGACGCCTCGCACCGGGACATCCTGCGCCGGGCCATCGACTCGCCGCTGGACCTGGCCGCGCTGGCCTGGCGGCTGGGCGACCTCGCCGCCATCGCCCCCGGGCGCACCCTGCGCGGGCTGGGCCGCTGGCACCTGGCCGACCCCCGGCTGCGAATGCTGCTGGACCGGTACGCCACCTACGCCGGGGCCGACCCGCGTCGGGCCCCGGCCGCGCTCGTCGCCGTCCCGTACGCCGAGCTGGCGTTCGGCGGCTGGTACCTGCGCGGCGGCCTGGGCACCCTCGCCGACGCGCTGCTGACCCGCTGCCTGGACCTGGGCGTGGTCGTGCGGACCGGCACCGCGGTCACCCGCATCGACGCGGCGGGCGGCCGGGTCCACGGGGTACGCCTCGCCGGCGTCGCCGCGCCCGTGCCCGCCGACGTGGTGGTGGCCAACGTCGACGCGCTGACCCTCTACCGGGACCTGCTGCCCAGCCCTCGCCGGCTGGCCGGGCTCACCGACCGCAGCCTCGCCGGCTTCGTGCTGCTGCTCGGGGTGGCCGGCGAGACCGGCCTGGCCCACCACAACGTGTTCTTCCCGCGCGACTACGACGCCGAGTTCGACGCGGTCTTCGGCCACCCCGGGCGGGGCGTGCGGGCCCGGCCCGCCCCCGACCCGACCGTCTTCGTCACCGTGGCCGGCGACCCGGCGGTGCGCCCCGACGGGCACGAGGCGTGGTTCGTGCTGGTCAACGCGCCCCGCCACGGCACCGCCACGGGCGCGGTGGACTGGCGGCGGCCGGGCCTGGCCGAGGCGTACGCCGACCGGGTCCTCGACGTGCTCGCCCAGCGCGGCATGGACGTGCGCGACCGGCTGGTGTTCCGGGAGGTGCGCACCCCGGCCGACCTGGACGCCGCCACCGGCGCGCCGGGCGGCTCGATCTACGGCACGGCCGGCGGCCTGCTGCGGCCGGCGAACCGGGGGCCGGCGGCCGGGCTGTGGCTGGTCGGCGGCTCCGGGCATCCCGGGGGCGGCCTGCCGATGGTCGCCCTCTCCGCGCAGATCGTCGCCGACGCCATCGGCCCTGCCTGGGAGTAAGGACGGCGGCGGGTCAGCCCGCCTCGATGAGGGCGCGGCGGACGGCGGCGAACAGCTGGCCCAGCCCGAAGCCGGCCAACAGCACCCAGACGGCGGTGGCCATGGTGATCGTGCCCGCAGTCAGGTCCGGGTCGATCAGCCCGGCCAGGCCGGACAGCAGCAGCCCGACCAGGGCCACGCAGACCCGGGTGGGACGCTCCCCCACGGTGACCGCGCCGATCTCCCGCATCCCGGCCGACACCGACCGCGCCCGGACGTACTCGTGCAGCCAGGACAGCCCGCCGGCGGCGGCGACCAGCGCGCCCGGCGCGCCCACCAGCCAGAACGCGGCCAGCCAGGCGGCCTCGCCGAGCCGGTCGGCCACCGAGTCGTAGACGTAGCCGAGCCGGGTGGTGCGGTTGGTGGCCACCGCCACCGCGCCGTCGACGCTGTCGGCCACCGAGGCGGCCAGCACGAACAGCGCCGCGAGCACCGGCCCGCTCACCGGCCGGACGGCGAACAGCGGTACGCAGAGGCAGAGCAGCACCCCCGCCACGGTGACGGCGGTCGGGGTGACCCGGAGCCGGCCCAGCGCGTACCCGAGGTGGTAGGCGAACCGCAGCCAGGCGCGGACCACCGGGGCCGCCGCCCGGGGGTCGAAGCCCCCGTGCAGCCGCGCCCACGCCGTCGCGTACTCGTCCCAGTTCAGCGAAGTGCCCACCACGGAACAACCGTCGCACCGGCGCTGTGGTGTCGCGCCACTGGGGTCACATCCGCGCGCCGACCTGCAACTGCTGCCAGACCTCCCGGGTCGCGGTGGACCGGTTGAGGGTGATGAAGTGGATGCCGGGCACGCCCTCGTCGAGCAGTCGCCGGCACATCTCGGCCGCCTGCTCGATGCCGAGCCGACGGACCGCCTCCGGGTCGTCTGCCACCTCGGCGAAGCGCGCGGCCAGGGCCGGCGGGAAGGGTGCCCCGGACAGCTGCACGGACCGCTCGATCGTGCTGAGCTGCGTGACGGGCATCACCCCGGCCAGGATCGGGGTGTCGCAGCCCGTCGCCGCCACCCGGTCCCGCAGCCGCAGGTAGTCGTCGGCGTCGAAGAACATCTGGGTGATCGCGAACTCCGCCCCGGCCCGGCACTTGCGGACGAAGTGCGCGGTGTCGCTGGCCACGTCGGGCGAGCGCGGGTGCTTGTACGGAAACGCGGCCACCCCGACGCTGAAGTCACCGGAGTCGCGCACCAGCCGCACCAGGTCCTCGGCGTAGAGCACCCCCTCGGGGTGGCGGACCCACTCCCCACCCGGGTCGCCCGGCGGGTCGCCCCGCACGGCCAGCACGTTGCGCACCCCGACGCCGGCCAACCGGCCGATGACGTTGCGCAGCTCGGCGACGGAGTGGTTGACGGCGGTGAGGTGCGCCATCGGCAGCAGGGTGGTCTCGGTGGCGATCCGCTCGGTCACCGCGACCGTGGTGTCCCGGGTCGACCCGCCCGCGCCGTAGGTGATCGAGACGAACGAGGGACGCAGCGACTCCAGCTCGCGGATCGCCTGCCACAGCAGCCGCTCGCCCTGAGGTGTCTTGGGCGGGAAGAACTCGAACGAGAAGGTGGGCTGACGGTCACGGATCAGCTCCCCGATCGCCGGCTGCGGATTGGGAAGGACCGATGGTAGACCGAGAGCCATGGACCGACTCTAGCGGGCGAGGCGCACCGTACCCAGGACCTTCCCACCTGACGCGACCGCCCCGTGACCGCCACCCGAGCGCCCCGTGACCGCCACGCGACCCCCGCGCGCGGGCCCGGCACGGGCGGCGGCCGGGCGGCGGCCGGGCGGCGGCAGGGCGGCGGCCGGGCGGCGGCAGGGCGGCGGCAGGGCGGAACGTCGTACCCCCGGGGTAGACAGGCGGTAGCGCGGACGGGGCCCGCGCGGGGGTCAGCACCGACCGGCGGCGCGCCGGCCCGCCCGGGGTGGGCAGGCCGACGCCGCCCTCGCGCCGACCCCTGCCGGAGGACCGATGACGCCGCCCACGCCGCCCGGCCCCGAGCCGCTCGGGCCGCTGCTCGCCCGGCTCCGGCAGGCCCGGGGCCGCAGCCAGCAGGACCTCGCCGCCGAGCTCTGCGCCGCCTCGGGCGTGCCCACGTTGAGCCGGCACGAGGTGTCCCGCTGGGAACGGCAGCTCCGGGTGCCGGGAGGCTTCTGGCTGGGCTGGCTCGCCGTGGTCCTGGCCACCCCGGTCGAGCTGCTGGCCGATGCCGCCGGGCGCAGCCGGCTGGTCCGGCACGCCCACGAGCCGGCGGTACGACGACACTCCGCCCGCGCCGGCACGCCACCCACGCTCCCCGATCCTCTCCGCGACGCGGCCAGCAGCCCAGCTGGCCCACCTGACGCACCCCGGTCAGGTGAGCCGCTGCTCGGAAGGAAATCCGTCAACACGGCAAGGGGATCCTTACGGAAGGGGATTCGTCAGCGTTTGATCGACTCCATATCGCCGACATTGCGGGGTCCAGCCCTCCCGGATACGCCCACTTTGCCGACATCAAACGCGGCCATACAAACGGCGCAACGTTCCACAGTGGAAATTGAACACTCGATGAAGTTTCACCACTCAAGGGTTACCTTGTGCTATCGGCGCGACCTAGTCTCCGCCCCATGTCTGAGATCTCCCGCCGCAAGCTTCTCGGTGCCGTCGCTGGCGGCACGGCGCTTTCTTTACTGCCCCCGTCAGTGCTGAAGGCGATGGCAGCACCGCTGCCTCCCGGTGGCCTGAACGCAATCGAACACGTCATCATCCTGATGCAGGAGAATCGTTCCTTCGACAACTACTACGGCACCCTCAAGGGCGTGCGCGGCTTCGGCGACCGCACACCGCTGCGCCTGCCCACCGGGGCCAGCGTCTTCGAGCAGCCGCGACCCGGCGGTGGCAAGGTCCTGCCGTTCTCGGCCCGGCAGGCGGCGGTCGACGCCGGTCGCCCCGAGAGCGACATCCAGTACCTCGGCGCGCTCCCGCACGGCTTCTCCGACGCCAACCAGGCGCGGGCGAACGGCTGGTGGAACGACTGGGTCGCGGCCAAGGGCCAGAGCACCATGGCCTTCTACGACCGGCGCGACATTCCCCTCCAGTACGAACTGGCCGACCGTTTCACCATCTGCGACGCCTACTTCTGCTCGGTCTACGGATCGACCAACCCCAACCGCAACTACCTGTGGACCGGCACGACCGGCTACGAGCCGGACGGCGTCAACCGGGCTGTCACCAACGCCGCCTACTCCTACGCCCACGCGGGCTACCAGTGGACGACGTACCCCGAGCGTCTGGAGGCCGCCGGCGTCTCCTGGCAGATCTACCAGGAATGGGACAACTTCACCGACAACGCGGTCGAGTACTTCCGGCCCTGGAAGGAGATCGGCCGGAAGATCCTTTCCAAGGTCAGCGGCCAGTACTCCACCACGGAGCAGTTCTACGACGGCCTGTTCGGCAAGACCGCAGACGAGCGGAAGGCCGCACTGGCCCAGTTCCAGCAGGGCGTCGATTCGCTGACCGAGGCGGAGCGCCGGTTGTTCATGCGGGGCGCCTACCGCTCCGAGCCGGACACCCTCGTCCAGCGACTCAGGTCCGACATCAAGAACGGCACGCTGCCGAAGGTGAGTTGGCTGGTTCCGACGGCGGCGCTCTCCGAGCACCCCGGCACCTCCACCCCGGTCGGCAGCGCCAACCTCATCTACGACATCCTCGACGCCATCGCGAGCGACCCGAAGACCTGGTCGAAGACGGCTCTGTTCATCAACTTCGACGAGAACGACGGCTACTTCGACCACGTGCCCGCCCCGGTCGCGCCCCGGCCGGACTCCGGCAACAGCGACGACTGGTTCAACGGCCTTCCGGTCGGCCCCGGCCCCCGGGTGCCGATGACGGTCGTCTCACCGTGGACGGTGGGCGGTTTCGTCTGCTCGGAGGCCTTCGACCACACCTCGGTCATCCGGTTCCTGGAGAAGTGGACCGGCGTCCAGGAGCCCAACATCAGCGCCTGGCGCCGCAGCGTCTTCGGCGACCTGACCTCCGCCTTCGACTTCAAGCGCAAGCACTCGCAGCCCGAGGTGGAGCAGCCCGGCCCGGTGCCACCGGCGGTCGGCCGCTGGAACCCCGCACCGCCGAAGAACCAGGCGCTTCCGGCGCAGGAGACCGGCACCCGCCGGACGCGGCCCTTGCCGTACCGCCTGTCCCTGCGGGCCGACGTCACCGGCACCGGCGTCCGCCTGCGGCTCGGAAACGCGGGCACCACCGCCTCGACGTTCACCGCCTACCCCGCTGACGGCACCACCCCACATCCGTGGACCGTCCCCGCGGCCGGGACCGCCGACAACACGATCGGGTACGGTGCCGACGGCTACGACCTGCAGGTCACTGCCCCCGGCTGGTCCGTCTGGAAGCTGCGCGGCACCGGTGTGGGCGCCGAGGCGTACCTGGTCGAGCAGGCCGCGCCCGGCCAGGTGAAGGTGAAGTGCGCCAACCCCTCCACCACCACCCGCAGGCTCCTCGTCGGCGAGTCGGTCTACCCGCGCAACGCTGGCCACCGTGGACGGCCACGTCACCCTCTCCAGACCGTCACCCTCGCGCCCGGCGAGACCCGGACCGTGCCCATCCACCTTGCCGACCACGGCTGGTACGACGTCGTGGTCGTCGACCTGCGAGACCCGTCGTTCCTGCGCCGGATGACCGGCCGCCTGGCCGACTGCAAGCCCGGCGTCACCGACCCGGCGACCGGTACCGCCCCGGCGCTGGCCGCGACGATCACCCTGCCGGAGGCGCTGCCCTCCCTGGACACGCCATTCGCGCAGAGCAGCCCGACCGATGTCGTCGTCACCGTGCGGAACCAGGGCAGCACCAGGATCGACCGGCTCTCGGTCGCCCTGCTCGCCCCCTCCGGCTGGACGGTCGAGCGGACCGTCGCGGCGCCGAAGGTGATCGCCGCCGGGGGCTCAGCCGAGGTGCGCTTCACCGTCACGCCGGCCGCTGACGCCACCGCAGGCAGCCTGGTGGTCGCCGCCCACGGCGACGGCGACGGTCTGCTGAGGCTCGCCGACGCAGGTGTTGGCTTCCGGGTCGCCCCGGCGATGACCGTCTCGCTGACCGGTCCTGCGAGTTCGCCCGGCACCGACGGCACCGTGCTCTCGCCGGGCAGGCCGGTCACCGTGACCGCCACCGTCACCAACGCCGGCGGCGCCCCGCTCACCGGCCTGGCAGCCACGCTGGTCCTCCCGACGGGCTGGACCGCCACCCCCAGGGGCGACGTGCCGGCGGCCGTCGCGGCCCGCTCCTCCGCCCGCCTGGAGTGGGACGTCGTCGCGCCCGCCTCGGCGGCGCGTGCCTCCGGCAGCCTCAAGGCGACCGTCACGGCGGATCTGCGCGGCAGCGCCCAGCAGGTGACCGCGTCCCTGCCGGCCAAGACCGGGCCCGTCATGACCGGCTACCTGCTCGCGGAGGACTTCGAGTCCGTCGCCCCCACGCTCGCTGCGGCGGCCGACCTCAGCCGGCCCGGCCTCCTCGGCTGGACGCGGACCACCCCCGAGGGCTGGGCGGTCACCAACGCGCCGGGGATGCCGCAGGGCACCCGGGAGTTGCAGGGCTGGACCTTCCTGTCCAAGCAGTTCTGGTTCCCCGGCGGGCAGAACCGCCCCAACTTCAGCCGGTCCCTCGGCGTGGTCGCGGTTGCCGACCCCGACGACTGGGACGACAACGGCAGCCCGTCCGGCCAGGGCCAGTTCGACTCGACCCTGACCAGCCCGGCGGTCGCCATCCCGTCGGGCACCTCCACCCTCCACCTGGGCTTCGACTCCCACTACCGTCAGGAGAGCCCACAGGAGGCCGAGGTCACCGTCCAGTTCGACACCGGCGCCGAGGTCAAGGTGCTGCACTACAGCAGCGCGACCTCCGGAAACACCAACCAGGGTCAGGACCAGGAGAACCGGCTCGTCCAGCTCTCCTGCCCTGTCCCGGCTGGGGCCGCCTCGGCAAAGGTCAACTTCCGGATCTTCAATGCCGGCAACAACTGGTACTGGGCGATCGACAACATCCGCCTGGGCACCAGCCCGATCGCCGACGCCTGACCGGCCAGCGGCCTGACCGCCTCGCGCGGGGTTCGGTCCGGTACGAGGTGTCGAGCGGACGCGGCGGGCCCGGCCTGCGCCGGGCCCGCCGCTTGAACTCACGCCACTAGCGTTGGCTCACGCCGTCAGCGTTGCAGGGTCAGCAGGCCCGGCCGGTACGGCAGGAGGCCGTAGTCGACGCCGTTGGAGCTGGGGGAACGCCCCTGGTAGAGCAGCTGGAGGTTGCAGGGATCGACGGTGAACGTCTGGTCGGCGGTGGTACGGATCAGCTCGCCGTGGCTGATGTCGTTGGTCCAGGTGGCACCGCTGTT
>NZ_JBHUVA010000118.1:0-15820 GCF_042670805.1 Micromonospora sp. NPDC057141
ACCGGGATCTGTCCCGGCACCGCGCAGTGAAGCGGTAACCCACCCGGACGCCGCGTGTTCCACACGCAGCGTGGAGGGAATCCTCGTCCTTTAGGGCGAGGAGGATGTCAAGTGGTGTTCGCCAACTACGCGGGCACGCACGGCGGCTGGCGCTTCGCCGGCCACAGCGCCGTCCACGGCCCCGACGGCCGGCCCCTGGCCGCCGCCGGGCTCGCCGTCGCCGACCTCGACGACGCGGTGCTGCGCCGTCAGCGCGAGCGCCAGCGGATGCTGCTCGACCGGGCCGCCCCGGCGTCCGCGCCGGCCCCGATCGTCGTCGTACCCTGAGCGGGACGCACGCCCCGACGAACGGGAGGGGGACCCGGTGACCGGCATCGGCACGACCGCGATCCACGGCGACGACGGCCTGCACCCCGGCGGCGCGGTGTCGCCGCCGATCGTGCAGAGCGCCACGTTCAGCGCCGCCAGCGACGAGCGGTTCACCGAGATCGCCACGCAGGTGCGCGGCGACGCCTTCTACACCCGTTACGGCAACCCCAACCACGCCCAGGTCGCCGCCGTGGTCGCCGAGTTGGAGGGCGCCGAGGCGGGCCTGGTGACCGCCTCCGGCATGGGCGCGGTCAGCACCGTCGCGCTGGCCCTGCTCACCGCCGGGGACCACGTGATCGTGCAGCGCAGCACGTACGGCGGCACCACCTCGCTGGCCACCGGGCTGCTCACCCGGTTCGGGGTGACCTGCACCCAGGTCGACCAGACCGACGTCGACGCGTTCGCCCGCGCCCTGACCCCGCGCACCCGGCTGGTGCTCGTGGAGACCCCCAGCAACCCGCTGCTGGAGCTGACCGACCTGACCGCCGTGATCGAGCTGGCCCACGCCCACGGCGCGTACGCCGTCGTCGACAACACCTTCGCCACCCCGGTCAACCAGCGCCCGGCGGCCCTCGGCGCGGACCTGGTCTGGCACAGCGCCACGAAGTTCCTTGGCGGCCACTCCGACGTGACCGCCGGGGTGGTCGTCGGCTCCGCCGACCTGATCGACCGGGTCTGGCAGACCGCCATCGTCACCGGCGCGACGCTGGGCCCCATCGATGCCTGGCTGCTGCTGCGCGGCATCCGCACGCTGCCGCTGCGGATGGCCCGGCACAACGACAACGCCCTCGCGCTGGCCTGCGAGCTGGAGGCGCACCCGGCGGTGGCCCGGGTCCGCTACCCCGGGCTGCCCAGCCACCCCCAGCATGACCTGGCCGCGCGGCAGATGAGCGGCTACGGCGGCGTGTTCAGCCTCGACCTGGCCGGCGGCCGGCCGGCGGCGGCCACCCTCCTGGCGGAGCTGCGGCTGGCCAAGCGGGCGGCCAGCCTGGGCAGCGTGAGCACCCTCGTGGTGCACCCGCGCTCCATGTGGGCGGGGATCGTCGACGCCGAGCAGCTCGCCGCCACCGGCATCGGGGAGGGCCTGGTGCGGGTCTCCACCGGCATCGAGGAGACCGCCGACCTGCTGGCCGACTTCACCCGCGCCCTCGACGCCGTCGCCGGGCAGGCGGCGTGATGGGGCACCGACGCCCCGCTGCGCGGGGCCGCGGCCTCCCGGGGTGCTCGTGCACGGCCGCTTCGATCTCGGCTCGCCGCTGGAGACGCCGTGGTCGCTGGCCCGGGTCTGGCCCGAAGCGGAGCTGATCGTGGTCGACGACTCCGGGCACACCGGCAGCGACACCATGCGTGGGCACCTGAGCGCCGCGCTCGACCGGTTCGCCCCGGTGTCACCGGCCGGGTGAGCGGCGTCGGCCGCCCGCCTACGATTAACAGTGCCGTGACCCGTCGTGGCGGCTTCATCCTTCCACCGTGAGGTGACCTTCTACATGCAGGTTCGACGTCTGGTCGCCACGCTGGCGACCCTGGCCACCGTTCTCGCTGCCACCGGGTGCGGTCTGGGCAACTCCGGGCAGGACGCTGCCTCGACGACGGAGACGGCGTGCAGCCGATCCGACGCCTCCCCGGTCGGCCAGCGGGGCGAGGGCAAGGACCTAGCTGCCGCCGTCGGCTGGATCTCACGAGAGCCGGTTCGGGTCACCACCGACACGGCGGAGGCCACCGGTCAGGGGGTGATGGACGCGCGGAGACGCGACGCAACGATGTCCTACACCCTTAAGAAGAACGACCGGATGATCCTCGTGACGTTGTACGAGGACGACGTGTACTTCGCCATGCTCAACGTGCCGGGGATCAGCTTCGGGACGAACTACTCGCTGTCGAGGCCCGAGGTGCCCGCAGGCAGCTACCTGGACGTCGACCCCACCGACCTGGGCGGCGCACGCCGGTTGGTCGACGCGGCGGTGAGTGTGCAGAGCAACGGCGAGCAGGCAGCCACGGGTAAGCGGCGGTTCGCCGGTGCCGTCGACCTGACGGCCACCTGGTATGCGAACGAGGACCTGTGCCGGAAGTTCGGCGACAAAGTCCGGGCGGTCCCGTTCAGCGCCACTGTCGACGACCAGGGCCGGCTGGTCGAGTTCGTCGTCGAGTTGCACGCCCTCGCGCCCGAGCTGGGCGATGCGCGTACGAACTGGGAGGCGCTGGGAGTTCCGACGAATCCCCAGCGGCCCCCAGGAATCCAGCCGGCCGGCGACGTGCGCTCCCTCTTGGAGGCATTCGAAAGCTGACCACACGTTTGGCCCTGCGCCCGACGCGTTCGCCTGCGCCCTGTGTTGGACTGGCCGCAAAGCGTTACTGCACGTACCGTCCGGTGTGCAGGCTCTACGCCGAACCCCGCCGATCTCGTGCAGGAGGAGTCATGGCCGACTACATAGGGCTGCGCGTCGCCAGTTGGCGGGACGTCGCCGGGATGACGCAGCAGCAACTGGCCGACCGGGTCGGTGTGCCCGCCTCCTACATCTCGATGATCGAGTCGGGTCGGCGGCCGGTGACGAAGCGGTCGCGGCTCATCGCCCTGGCGAGCGCTCTCGGCGTCAGCGTCACCGACCTGACCGGGCAGCCGCACGCGCCGCGCAGCGAGGACGATCTCGCCATCTACACCACCGTTCCGGCGCTGCGCGGCGCCCTCGACGACGATCCTGAGGAGCCGGGTCGCCCGCTGGACGCGGAGAGTCTGCGGGCGTCCGTGGGTCAGGCGATGGCGGCCCGGATGGCCTGCGACTACAAGACATTGGCTCGACTTCTTCCCGATCTGGTCGCCGCTACGCGGCAGCTCGCCGACTCGGGGCATCCGGAGGGGCCGCGGCTGTTCGTCCGGGCGGCGGTGACCACGGTGCTGGCCATCAAGCCGTTCGGCTACATCGACCTGGCGGCACGGTACGCCGAGCGTGCCGAGCTGGTCGCCGCGCTGGCCGGGCCGGCGGAGGTTGCTGCCGCCGCGTTCGCCGCCGCGCAGAGTGCCCTGTCGTCGGGCACGCACGGTGGCCGGCGGCGGTCGCTGGCGGTGGCGACGCGCGCGGCGGAACGACTGGGCGACACGGGCGACGACGCGGCGTTGACCTGGTACGGGATGCTTCACCTGCACTCCGCGATGTCGGCGGCATCGTTGGGCACCGGCGACCCGGACGGGCACCTGGCGGAGGCCGAGAACGCCGCGCGTCGGGCCGGGTCCGACCCCTGGCGGATGGAGTTCACGCCAGCGAACTGCGGCATCTGGCGGGTGGGCGTGGCCGTCGAGAACGGCACCCCTGAGCGTGCGCCGGAGCGGGCCCGGCGCGTCGACCGGTCCCAGATCCGCAGCGCGAACCGTCGATGCCGTCTGCACCTGGACGCGGGGCGCGGGTGGTATGCGGCTGGCGATCAGGACCGGGCGATCCTGGCGTTCCTGGAGGCCGACAACGCGTCGCCCGCAGAGCTGCGGTCGCGGCCGAGCGTGCGGGAGATCGTCGGACAGATGGTCCGGGACGCCCGCCGGCGGGGCACACCCGAGCTGCGGGATCTCGCGACCCGGATCGGCGTCGACCCGCTGGACCCGGAACCCCACGGAATCTAACTTACGGTTATCTTTCCGTCACTCCGGCTGCTCTACCGTTCGGACAGGGACGCGATGGAGATCTTGGAAGATGGTGGCCCCTCAGGCCGTTTCTTTCCAATATCTCCCACTGGCACTGGCGGTTGCGTCCCTTCAACCGGGTGTGGCGGTGGCGGTCCTTTCCCTGGGCCGCTGCGCCGCGCCCCTGCCAACGGAGGTGGGGACGATGGGCGACGACGCGCCGGTCGAGAGCCGAGGCGAGCAGATCCAGCAGGCGGAACGGGAGGCGGCCCGGCAGCGGCTGCTCGCGCAGGCCGAGGCGGAGCGGATACCGGCCGAGGAGACGACCCGGGCGGTGCCGGACCGCCGGTGGCGGCGTGGACAGCGGTGACCTCCTGCCCGTCGGTCGGCGGGTCGCCTACTGGCGGGGGCGGCGGAAGCTGTCGCAGCAGATGCTGGCCGACCGGCTGGGCAAGTCCAAGAGCTGGGTCGACAAGGTCGAACGGGGCGTCCGCGCCCTCGACCGGGTCTCCACCCTGCACGACCTCGCCGCCGTGTTGCGCATCGACGCGGCGGTGCTGCTGGGCCGCGACGTGCGGCCCGCCGAGGCGACCGAACGCGCCGCAGGCGTCGAGCGGGTCCGGGCGGCCCTGTCGGCGTACGAGATCACGCTCGGCCCTGCGGCCCGCCGGCCCGTCCCGCCCGCCGATCGGCTGGCGCGGCAGGTGGCGCACGGGTGGATCACCTACCAGCACGCCCGGTACCCGCAGCTTGTCGACCTGCTCCCGCCGCTGCTGGCCGACGTGCAGCGTATGCACGCCCGCGATCCGGCGGCGGGGCGTGAGCCGCTGGTCGAGGCGTACCGGATCACCGCCGCCCTGCTGGTGAAGGTCGGCGAGGCCGACCTGGCCTGGCTGGCCGCCGACCGGGCGGTGGCCGCCGCGACCGGCGACCGGGCGCTGGTGGCCGCCGCAGCCGTGCAGCTCGGCCAGGCGCTGCGCGCGTCGGGCCGGGCGCGGGCGGCGAGGTCGGCGGCGCTGGCCGCCGCGTACCGGATCGCCTCGGCCGACCCCGACGACGGTACGCCGCAGGAGCTGTCGCTGTGCGGGGCGCTGCTGGTCCAGGCGGCCCTGGCCGCCGCCCGCCACGGCGATGAGGCTTCCGCCGCCGAACTGCTCGGCGAGGCGACCGGGATGGCCGCCCGGGTGGGGGAGGGGCACGACCACCACCGGACCGGGTTCGGGCCGACGGCGGTCGACTCGGCGCGCGTCGCGGCGGCCGTGGAGCTGGGCGAGGCCCGTGCGGCCGTGCGCTGGCACGAGCGCACGACCCGGCGGGACGCGTGGCGGTGGCTGCCCGCCGAGCACCGCGCTGCGCACCTGCTCGACGCCGCCCGCGCCTACCTCCAGGCCGACGACCCGGCCAGCGCCGGCCGGGCCCTGGTCGACGCCGACCGCACGGCACCGGCCGAGCTGCGCCACCGCCCGGCCGCCCGGTCGGTGCTGGCCCAGGTGGTACGCGACCCGCACGCCCCGGCCACGATCGTGCAGCTCGCGATGACCCTCGGGGTCACCTGAGCGGGCGGGTGTCGCGACGGGTAGCGACGGCTCGTATCCTGTGCGCGAGAAGGCACGCAATGCCACTGAAGGAGGTCGGTGTGAGCAACCGGATCGAGACGCTGGAGTTCCAGGCGGAGGCGCGCCAACTGCTCCAGTTGATGGTCCATTCGATCTACTCGAACAAGGACGTCTTCCTGCGCGAGCTGATCTCCAACGCCTCCGACGCGCTGGACAAGCTCCGCCTGGAGTCCCTGGTCGACAAGGATCTCGCGGCCGACGCCTCCGACCTGCACGTCGAGATCGAAGTCGACCGCGACGCGCGCACCCTGACCGTCCGGGACAACGGCGTCGGCATGTCCCGCGACGACGTCGTCCGGCTGATCGGCACCATCGCCAAGTCGGGCACCGCCGAGCTGCTGGCGAAGCTGCGCGAGTCGAAGGACTCGGCGGCGTCGGCCGACCTGATCGGGCAGTTCGGCGTCGGGTTCTACGCCACGTTCATGGTCGCCGACCGGGTCACCCTGCTCACCCGCCGCGCCGGGCAGGCCGAGGGCACCCGCTGGGAGTCCACCGGCGAGGGCACGTACGTCGTGGAGACCGTCGACGACGCCCCGCAGGGCACCGCCGTCACCGTCCACCTCAAGCCCGAGGACAGCGACGACCACCTCTACGACTACACGGCCGAGTGGAAGATCCGCGAGATCGTCAAGCGATACTCCGACTTCATCGCCTGGCCGATCCGGATGACGGTCGAGCGCACGGGCGAGGGCGACGAGACCACCCGCGAGGTGCAGACCCTCAACTCGATGAAGGCGCTGTGGGCCCGCCCGCGCAGCGAGGTCGACGAGGCGGAGTACAAGGAGTTCTACAAGCACGTCAGCCACGACTGGGCCGACCCGCTGGAGACCATCCACATGCGGGGCGAGGGCACCTTCGAGTACGAGGCGCTGCTGTTCCTGCCGTCGCACGCGCCCGTGGACCTGTTCGCCCCGCAGGCCCGCCGGGGCGTGCAGCTCTACGTCAAGCGCGTGTTCATCATGGACGACTGCGAAGCGCTGATGCCCAACTACCTGCGCTTCGTCAAGGGCGTCGTCGACGCGCACGACCTGTCGCTCAACATCTCCCGGGAGATCCTCCAGCAGGACCGCCAGATCCAGGCGGTGCGCCGGCGGCTGGTGAAGAAGATTCTCGCCACCGTCAAGGAGCTGAAGGCCAGCGAGGCCGAGAAGTACCGCACCTTCTGGTCCGAGTTCGGCCCGGCGCTGAAGGAGGGCCTGCTCGACGACCCGGACAACACCGACGCGATCCTCGACGTCGTGTCGGTCGCCTCCACCCGCGACCCGGCCGAGCTGACCGGCCTGCGCGACTACGTCGAGCGGATGAAGGACGGTCAGGCCGACATCTACTACATGACCGGCGAGTCCCGGTCGATGATCGAGAACTCGCCGCACATGGAGGCGTTCCGCGCCAAGGGCTACGAGGTGCTGATCCTCACCGACCCGGTGGACGAGGTCTGGGTCGAGCGGGTCGGCCAGTTCGACGGCAGGCCGCTGCGTTCCATCGCCAAGGGCCAGGTTGACCTGGACACCGAGGAGGAGAAGAAGGAGGCCGAGTCCGCCCGCGAGCAGCAGCGCCAGGAGTACGCCGACCTGCTGACCTGGATGACCGGCAAGCTCGCCGACAGCGTCAAGGAGGTCCGGCTCTCCACCCGCCTGACCACCTCCCCGGCGTGCGTCGTCGGCGACGCCCACGACATCACCCCGACGCTGGAGAAGATGTACCGGGCGATGGGCCACGAGGTGCCGCAGGTCAAGCGGATCCTGGAGCTCAACCCGGGGCACCCGCTCGTGGAGGGGCTGCGCAAGGCCCACGAGCAGGACGCCGCCGCCGACGGGCTCGCCGACACCGCCGAGCTGCTGTACGGAATGGCGCTGCTGGCCGAGGGCGGGGAGCTGGCCGACCCGTCCCGGTTCACCCGCGTCCTGGCCGACCGGCTGGCCCGTACCCTCTGATCACCGCGACGCTCCGTGCGGCGGTCCTACAGCGTGACCCAGTACCGCCGCACGGGGCCCAGCTCGGTGTCCCGCACGTCGTCGAGCACGCCGCCGTGGCGCTCGATCGTCCTCGCCGAGGCCACGTTGTCGGGCTGGCAGGTGATGAGCACCCGGTCCAGGCCGAGCGTCCGTGCCTCGGCGAGCATCCGGCCCAGCGCCCACGTGGCCACCCCACGGCGACGCGCCGACGGCCGGATGCCGTAGCCGATCTGGCCGGCGACGCGCAGCGTGAAGCCGCTGAGCTCGTGCCGTAGCGCGATCCCGCCGAGCACCCGGTGGTCCTCGACGATCCACCGGTACGTGCAGGGCACCCGGTCGGCGGCCGGCACCTTTCCGGGTTCCGTGCCCTCGGTCAACCGGGCCACCCAGGCCGCGAACCCGGCGGGGGAGGCCACCTCGTCGTCGGGCCGCAGCCCGAAGCCGTCTTCGTGGATGCCGGGGCCCCACTCGTGGTGAGCGTCGAGCCAGGCGGCGTGCAGCCGCACGGTGGGCGCGATCAGCTCGGCCATGCCGCGACGATAGCGCCCGGCGGCGGCGAAAACCGTTGCGGGGCCACGCGCTGCCTTCGCCGGTGTAGCGGGCCGTAGTGATGTTCTCACAGCATATTCATAGACGATTCTCAATTGGAGCCCAGCGGCGCGCCGTACGAACGATGGGATGACCTCCCCAGCGACCAGGGTTCTCGTCGTGGACGATGAGCCCGGCGTCCACGCGCTGCTGTCGATGGCGCTGCGGCTGCTGAAGTTCGACGTCCGGGTGGCCTGCGGTGGCCGGGAGGCACTGGTCGTGGCCGCTGCTTTCGACCCGCACCTGGTGGTGCTGGAGGTGGTGCTCCCGGACCTGGACGGCTTCGAGGTCGCGCGCAGGCTGCGCGCCGGACCGGGCCCGGGCGTGCCGATGGTGTTCCTCACCGTCCGCGACGCGCGGGAGGACCGTATCCGCGGGCTCGCCGCCGGTGCCGACGACTACGTCACCAAGCCGTTCGACCTGGAGGAGTTGGTGCTGCGGGTCAGGGCGATCCTGCGGCGCAGCCGCGCGGAACCCGAGCCGGCGGGCGACGGGCGGCTGTGCTACGCCGACCTGGAACTGGACGAGGCTGCCCACGAGGTGCGCCGGGCCGGCCGGTTGGTGGGCCTGTCGCCCACCGAGTTCAACCTGCTGCGCTACCTGCTCGCCAATGCTGGACGGGTGGTCAGCAAGGCGGAGATCCTGGATCAGGTGTGGAACTACGACTTCGGTGGCGGCGGCCGCATCGTCGAGTCGTACGTCCACTGCCTGCGCAAGAAGGTCGACCGCTGGGACCCGCCGCTGATCCAGACCGTGCGGGGCGTCGGGTACGCGTTGCGGCTGCCCCGGGAGCCCGACGACTGACCCGCCGACGAGTGACCAGCCCGGCGGCACGGCAGCGGCGCCGCCGGACGTCGCCGAGGCTCAGGCCGACGGCACCGACGACGGAGCCTCCGCGTCGGTGCCCGGCGCGAAGTGTCGCCTCAGGGTGCGCCGCCAGCGGGCGCAGGGCAGTTCGGGGCGCAGGGCCGCCAGCCCGGTCGCGTACTTGGAGACGGCCACCGGGCGGTGGCCGCGGCTCCACAGCAGGCGGTCGACGTGCGAGGCGGTCGACCCCGTCTTCGTCTCGACGATGGCCAGCCCCGGCAGCTCCAGCCGCCCGCCGTGGCTGCCCTCCCAGCGCAGATCGAGGTCGATGGTCGCCCGGCTCGCGGTCGTCGGCAGATAGAGCGTGCTGCGCAGGTACCTGGTGGTGAGCGTCGAGGCGAACGTCAGGCCGCTGCCGCTGCCGCTGTCGGTGTCGGTGTCGACGGTCGCGAGGACCTCGTCGACGAACGGCCGCCCGGGTGACAGGGTGTCGCTGTCGTCGGGGCGGTAGGGCAGCCGGTGCTTGACCGTGCCGCCGCGCGTCCCCTCGGTCTTCACCTCCAGCCAGCACAGGCCCGAGTCGACGTACGTCCGTGTCCTGATCTTGAAACGACGACGGCGTCGGTGGGCGGTGAGCCGGAAGCTGACGAGGTCGGGGGTGTCGAAGTAGACCGACTCGTACCGGAACGACCGCCGGCCGTCGATCTCCAGCACCTGCGTGGTCGGGTCGAGCTCGGCGAGCAGTGCCGGCACTTCGGCACGCGGGAGCAGGTACTTGCGGTCGAACCGGGTTTGCAGGGCGGCGCGTCCGGTCAGTTCCGCGAGGTCGATCGGCGCGAGGTCGGCCAGCGCCGTGGTGGGCGCGGCGAGCGGGGTCATCGCGTCGCGCCCAGCTCGACCGGGCGCCGGGTGGCGCCCGCGGTGGCCTTCGGCCGCGAGTAGCGGACGTCGACGACGGTGGTGTCGTTGACCAGGTCGACCCGCTCCACGTTGGCGGCGTGGACCCGCGCGCCGAGCAGCTGTTCGAGGTGGGCGGTGAGGGCGACCGGGTCGGTGACCGCGGTGTCGAGCACCATGACGTGCCGCCGGTACCGGCGCAGCAGCCGGGGATGGTCGCCGACGTACATCACCGCGAGGATCAGCGCCGTCAGGCTGGCGACCGTCCAGATCGAGGTGCCGGCGAGCGGGCCGAGGATGCCGAGCGCGAGGGCGGAGAAGTAGTACGCCACCTCGTGCTGGTCGAGCTCGGTGGAACGGAGCCGGATGATCGAGAGCACGCCGAACAGGCCCAGCCCGAGGCCGGCCCCGACGGTGCCCGTGCTGAGTGAGCTGGCCACGGCGAAGACGCCGACGTTGACGCCGAGGTAGGCGACCACCAGGTCCCGCCGCCGGTGGCGGGGGAAGTACAGGGCGAAGACGAGCAGGCCCACGGCGACCAGGTTCATCCCGGTCAGGACCAACCGCGACATTGATGCTCCTCTGGGGTTTGCCCGGCGTCGCGGTCCACGGAGTCGACGCGGGGCTGCGGATCGGTGCGGGGCGAAGTGCGGGGCCAGGGCCGCCCGGCCAGGACCGAGGGGCCCTGGCCGGGCTTACCGGAGATCAGGAGCGGATCATGCCGCCGCTGTACTGGCCGGCGGTCACCCCGGTCAACACCCGGGTGGCGCCGGAGATGCTGCCGCCGGTGTACAGGCCGCCGACGCTCGTGCCGCTGACGCTGCCGCCGGTGTAGACGTCGTACCGCTGGCCGTTGGTGAGGCGGTTCGACGAGATGACGACCTCCCGGAAGCTCTTCGACGCCCGGTACGAGGCCAGCACGGTGGTGCCGGAGACGACGTGCACGATCGTGTTGGCGGCGTAGGTGGTGCTGAAGCGGGGGGCCACCCAGCCCTGGCCGGTGTTCGGCACCGCCTTGAACACGGCCATCGAGGTCAGCCCGGCGCCTACCACCGTGCCGCCGGTGAAGGTGAGCGTCGCGTCGGTGTCGAGCGCGCCTTCGCCGCCGCCCCGGGTGCTGGAGCCGTTGGCGACCACTGTGCCGCCGGCGAAGGTGAGCTCGCCGTTGGAGTCGAACCCGTCGGTGCCGCCGGTGGCCACGACCGTGCCCCCGGTGACCCGGATGAACGCGTTCGGGGAGGGCTCCATGTGGCCGAGGCCCTCCTCGGCGGCGTTGACCGCGTCGTCGCTGGCCACGACGGTGGAGTTGCCGCCGCTGATCGTCAGCTTCAGCGCCTCCAGCGC
This sequence comes from Micromonospora sp. NPDC057141, assembly GCF_042670805.1. NCBI lineage: Bacteria > Bacillati > Actinomycetota > Actinomycetes > Micromonosporales > Micromonosporaceae > Micromonospora > Micromonospora sp. NPDC057141. The sequence continues at coordinate 11,187 of NZ_JBHUVA010000118.1, forward strand.
CTCGTACGACCGGGTTACGTTGATGGTGCCGCCGGAGATGTTCAGCGCGTTCTCGCCCTTGATGCCGTCGTCGGCGACGGAAACCGAGATCGTGCCGTTGGTGATGTTGACGACGCCCTTTCCGGCCTCCGTGTCGTTGGACTTGAGCCCGTCGCCGGCGGTCGAGGTCACGGCGATGGTGCCGCCGTTGACGGTGAGCGAGTCCTTGCCCCGGATGGCGTCGTCCACCGAGTTGACCGTGATCGTGCCGGACTGGATGACCAGGTCGTCCTTGCTGACGATGCCGTCCTGGTAGCGGGCCTGCACGGTCAGCGCCCCGGTGCCGCCGATGGTCAGGTCGGCGGAGCTGAACAGCGCGGCGTCCGGCTCGTCGGTGTTGGTGTAGGTCGACGCGTCGGTGAGCCTGTTGGTGGTCCCGGCGGCCAACGTGACGGTGACGGCGTCGGCGTTGGTCACGTACAGCGGCGAGGAGGTCGAGTTGGTGATCGAGGCGCCGCTGAGAATGAGCTCGACCGTCCCGGTGGCAGCGGTGTCCACCTTGACGTAGCCGTTGTTCAGCGTGCCGCTGATCTGGTAGGAGCCGGGAGCCGTGATGGTGATGGCGCTGCCGGAGACGGTGACGTTGCTGCCCGATACGCTCGCGCTGGATCCGTTGAGGGTGATCGTGGCGGTCGGCGCGGCGACGGCCGCGGTGGCGAGGGGGCCGGCCAGCAGGGCGGCCGTGAGCCCGGCGAGGACGGCGGTTCTGCGGGTGGTCGAGGTCATGGTGGTCCCGTTCTTCGAGGGCAGGCGGGTGCGGTCCTGAATGCCGACCGTCCGGTCGGTGAACGGCCGGTTAATGCGCCATGGCATCGAGAAGCATAAATAGGCATTCGGTTGAGCCAAAGGTCTGACGGCGGAAAAATCGGCCGCTGCCACGAATGACAGGTGGCTGACAGTAAACGTTGACGGAACTCTGAGCTGCACGTCCTTGACGGATGCCCGGAACTCGTCTTCGGCCGCACCGCTGCCCGGACGGCATTCGATTCTTGGACAGTTCGTGTCAGTAGCGGACAGGAACTGTCCAAGAATCAGGGGGAGTCCCCGCATCCGCCGGCCCAGACTGGGTGGAGCCGGCAACCGCTACCTTCCCCGCCCCCCTTGCTCTGCACCCAGGGGCGCAACGCTTCACACGGCGTAGTCGCACGCGACCCCCGCCGCCCCTCGCGTTCTCACGTAAGCACAGCTCAGGCCGCATGCTGCGCGGATGGGTGCAGAGCAAAGGGGATGCGAGATGTCAGGCGGAGCCGGATGGTCGTCGCGCAGAGTAGTCACGGTTGCCCCATATGAGTGACGGCGTGGCCGACGCGGCGGCGGACCGGGCCGGCCGGCGGTGCCGGCGTTCCGCCATCCGGACCGGCGATGGGCGCTGACCTGGGTCTGTGGCACCCTGGACCGGTGCGGGACCAGACCCTGACCGGCGTGCTGCTGGTCGTCGGCGTGCTTGGCGTCGCCACCGCCTTCGGCTGGTGGCGACGCCGCCGCGACGGCCGGCTCCGGTCGGTCGCCGCTGATGCCGTCGACGGCGTCGCCGCGCCGCAGGACGCGCAGCGGGCCCTGCTCGCGCGGCTGGGCGCGCGCCCCGGTGTCGTCACCCTGGTCCAGTTCTCCTCGGCCGTGTGCGCGCCGTGTCGCGCCACCCGCCGGGTCCTCGAGCAGGTCGAGGCGGCCGTCCCGGGCGTCGTGCTGGTCGAGGTCGACGCCGAGCAGCACCTCGACGCCGTCCGTGAGCTGGACGTCTGGCGCACGCCGACGGTGCTGGTGGTCGACCCTGCCGGGCGGGTGGTGCGCCGCGCCTCCGGGGTGCCCGCCCGGGGCGACCTGGTCGCGGCCGTCGCGCCGCTGCTCGCCGGGGTCGACCGGTGACGATCATGCGGCTGTCGGGGCACGGATCGTCGGTGTCGTCCGCGCGGTTGTCGGCGCATGCGTCGTCGGCGTCGTCGCGCGGGGCGCGGCTGACCCGGCGGCGTGCGGTGGACCACGGGCGGCTCGCGGCGAGCCTCTGTCCGGCGTACCGCCCCGCCTGACAGTCGCCCGCGCGCCGCGTCGCGCCCCTCGCCGATCGGACTTTCCCTGCCATGCTGCTCGACCCTCGCGGCCCCCGGTTCGCCGCCGCCGTCACCACCGTCGTCCTCGCCGCCGCGCTGATCACCGGCTCGCTCACCCTGGTGCTCACCCAGGCGGTCGTCTTCGCCGTCACAGCGGCGAGCCCGCGCCTCGGCCCGTACGCCCTGGCCTACCGGGCACTGGTCGCGCCCCGACTCGACCCGCCTGCCGAGCGGGAGCCGGCCGCCCCGGTGCGGTTCGCCCAGCTCGTCGGGCTGGCGTTCATGCTGCTCGCGGCTGCGGGTCACCTCGCCGGCCTGCCGGCGTTCGCCCTGACCGCCACGGCGGCGGCCCTCGCCGCGGCCTTCCTCAACGCGGCGTTCGACCTCTGCCTCGGCTGCGAGGCGTACCTTGCGGTGCGTCGGCTCACCGGGCGTCCCGTGCCTGCCCGGGTGCCGACCGGCGCGGCCTGACCGCCGCCCGCGCGGACTCGCCCGGGACGCGCGCCGCGCCGGCGCCGAAATCCCTACTTTTCAAGTAGGATTTGCGGGTGGTGGGTGTGGTCGGTTAGCGTCGGAGGCACCGGGTGCCGCATCGATGTGCGTCCCGGCCGATCCGGGGCGGCCGCCCCGGGCTGCACCGTGCGATCCTGGGAGCCTCCGATGACCGCCGACCCGCAGCCGGAACCCATCGTCGACGCCGACACGAGCGCGCTGCGGGCGGTCCTGCGCCGCCAGGTGAACACCGTCACCGTCGTGACGGCCCCCGGGGCCCCGCCGGTCGGCTTCACCGCGACGTCGTTCACGTCGGTGTCGCTGGAGCCGCCCGTCGTCTCCTTCTGCCTGGGCCTCGTCTCGTCGAGCTGGCCGACGATCGCGCGGGCCCGACACGTCGCGGTGCACCTGCTCGCCCAGCATCAGCGGGACCTGGCGCGGACGTTCGCCACCACCGGGATCGACCGGTTCGCCCACCCGACCCGGTGGCGGGTCGGCCCCGAGGCGGTGCCGATCCTCGACGACGCCCTGGCGTGGCTGCTCTGCCGCGTGGTGGACCGGGTGGTCGTCGGCGACCACGCGATCGTGCTCGCCGAGCCCGAGCTGCTGCGGCACGCCCACGTCGGCTCGCCCCTGCTCTACCACGGAGGCGGCTACGCCGGTGTGGATCCGGCGGACCGGGCCGCCGTGGCCTGAGCGGCCCCGTCGAGCAGCGTCATCCGGCCGGCGGGCGAGTCGCGGGCCGCCGCCCGGCTGCACACCCGCACGACGTACGGCAGCCACCGGGGCCGCCACCCGGACCAGCGCCGCGACGCCGCCGCCGACGCGGAGGGACACCACCAGGGCCACCCCGCGCGAGACCGGCCGCGATCAGCGCCTCCCGCCCCGGCTCGCCGAAGAAGCCGGGCAGGACTCCTGGTCACGGCGAAGATGGATTTGCCTCACGGCTGCCAAGTAAGGTAATCCTTGCCTGTGCAGAAGCGTCTGAGCGTCGTACTGGCCACGGCCCTGGCGGGTCTCCTCTCCCTCACCGCCTGCGGCGGCGACGAGGGCGACCCGGGCAAGCCGGGCGACAAGCGGCTGACCATCTACAGCGGCCGCAGCGAGACCCTCGTCAAGCCGGTGCTGGAGAAGTTCGAGAAGTCCTCCGGCGTCACCGTCGACGTCCGCTACGGCAGCACCGCCCAGATGGCGGCCCAGCTTCTCGAGGAGGGCCAGCGCAGCCCCGCCGACGTCTTCTTCGCCCAGGACGCGGGCGCGCTCGGCGCGGTCACCAAGGCCGGCCTGTTCGCCGCCCTGCCGCAGGACCTGCTCGACCGGGTGCCGGCCGCCTACCGGGCCGCCGGCGGGCAGTGGGTCGGCGTCAGCGGCCGGTCCCGGGTGCTGGCCTACAACGCCGACCAGGTGACGAAGGACCAGCTGCCCAAGTCGGTGTTCGAGCTGACCGACCCGAAGTGGAAGGGCCGGGTCGGCGTCGCCCCGACCAACGGCTCGTTCCAGGCGTTCGTCACCGCCCTGCGGGTGCAGCACGGCGACGCGAAGGCGAAGGAGTTCCTGACCGGGCTGAAGGCCAACGAGCCGCAGATCCGCGAGGGCAACGTGCAGATCATCGCCGACATCGACGCCGGGAAGCTGGCGGCCGGCCTGGTCAACCACTACTACGTCTACGAGCTGGCCAAGGAGCGCGGCGGCGATGCGTCCACCCTCAAGGCGCAGCTGCACTTCTTCCCCGACGGCGACACCGGCGGGCTGGTCAACGCCGCCGGCGTCGGCCTGCTCACCCGCGCCGGCACCGACCCCGACGCCCGGGCGCTGGTCGACTACCTGCTCGGCGCCGAGGCGCAGACCCACTTCGCCACCCAGACGTTCGAGTACCCGCTGACCGCCGGGGTGCCGGCCGCGCCGGGCCTGCCGCAGCTCGCCGACCTCGCCGCGCCGAAGATCGACCTGAACGACCTCGACACCCTCGACGCCACCGTCGCCATGATCAAGGAAACGGGGCTGGCCTGAACGGCGTCCGCACCGCCGACCGCCGGGCCCCCGCCGGGGCCCGGC
>NZ_JBHUVA010000119.1:0-15496 GCF_042670805.1 Micromonospora sp. NPDC057141
CGCCCCGCCGACAACCCGCCGGCGGGGCATCTTCATACCCCTACAGCCGCACCGCCGATGACGGCTACATCCTCATCAAGAATGCCGGGCAACACAAGCGGCACGCCGACTTCCCGATGCCCGTCGGCGGGACCGGAGACCAGTTCCTTCTCGGCGATGTGATCGGCTGGCTCGACAGACGGGCCGTCCCTATCAACCACAGGGATTCTGGTGAGGCCGTCGACGCCACCTACGGCGGCCGGGCCCGTCGGCGTCCACCGCAGATCGTTGAGCGGTCCGACGTGCACCGCCTTCTCGGGTCACTCCAGTCGCTCGGCCCCGAGATCGGCGCTCACTCATCCCGATCTGACTACCTGTACCTGATGGTCTGCCTGGCCTTTCTACGCTCGTACGACCGGGACGGTTGGACGCGGTTGATACGGAGTGTCCCGGCCCACGGCGACTCGGCGCAGGCCAGAGGGCTGCTGCGGCGGGTGGTGACGACAGTGGACGAGTCGCTTGGCTGCTCGCACCTGCTCAGCGCATCGGATGCCCCGCCGGCCCGACTGCGGCCCCGCGCATTCGAGCCGGTACGCAAGGTCTTCGAGCTGGCCGCGAAATTCCGGCCGGGTGACTTCGAGCGACTCCGTAACGCCTTTCTGCGGCTGGTTCGCCCATCCGACGCGATTCATACGCCGCCGAGTATTGCCGGGGTCATGGCCGCCCTGCTGGTCAGCCACACCACGCAGGGTGAGGCCACGGTGTACGACCCCTTCGTCCGGTTCGGCGAGCTGCCGGCTGAGTTCGTCTCGCGGTACGCTCATTCGGCTGGTATGCGGGTGCGCATTGCACACACCAACCCGGTTGAGCTACGGCTCGCCGGCATGTGGCTGGTGGCATTGAGGTTCCCCCGGTAGCTCGGAGGCTTTCGATCATGCTCTGATGCCTGCGTTCCGCAGCTCGGCGTCGATATAGGCGGCGGATCTGGGCTGTGAGCTGGGCAAACAGAGGTAGGACCGGTGGCGGGGCGTGTCACTAGGCGGCTGTGTTGTCGCAGGTCAGGCGGTTGCGGGTGTGGCGTCGAAAATCCGGGGCGGCTCGGCGATCTTCAGCTTGGTGAGCAGGGCCTTCTGGGGTTGGGACAGCTCGGTGCGCTGGGCGAACGTGCCGGCGGGGCCGGTGAACACGCCTAGGTGCAGCCGGTCGATCTCGGTGCGGATCGCGGTCCAGGTGCGGCCGGTCTCGGTCTCGGCGACCCGGATCAGCAGCAGGGCCAGCCAGCAGAGCAGGATGTGAGCGCGGATGCGGTCCTCGCGGCGGTGGAACACCGGGCGCAGGTCGAGGGTGGTCTTCATGTCGCGCCAGCCGAGTTCAACTTCGAGGAGCTGCTTGTAGCCCACGGCGATGTCCTCGGCCGACAGTGTCGGGTCGGAGCAGCGCAGCAGATACTTGCCGTCCAGGCGCTGTTCGGCCTTGACCTTGCCTTGGTCGAGGCGCAGCAGGCCCTTGGGGGTGACGCGCAGGAACCAGTTCAGGCCGGGCTTGGTGGAGATCACGCCGGGTAGCTCGGCGCGTTTGGTGGCCGGCAGCCGGTCGGTGTCGTCGATCAGGTCCGTGAGCTGGGCGATCAGCCGTTGGCGGACAGCGGCGTCCCGGTCGGCGGCCTCGGGGTTGTAGCAGATGACGAACCGGTCGTCGGTGTCGATGTTGACTTCCTTGACCTGCAGGTTCTCCGCGACGGTCGCGTAGCGGCCCTGCCGGGCGAGCGCGGCGTCGGCTTCGCTGGTGCCGGCACGCAGCTTCTCACCCAGGATTTAGTGCCCGCCGCCCTGTTGCAGGAAGCGGCGGTTCTCCGCCGAGGCGAAGCCGCGGTCGGCGACCCAGACGATGCGGGCCAAACTCCACTCGCGCATGTCGGTCTTGACCTGCCGGATCAGGGCGGAGTCGCTGGTGTTGCCGGGCCAGCACCACACCCGCACGGGAATGCCGGTGCGGGTGACGGCCATCCCGACCACGACCTGGGGCAGGTCGTCGCGGGAGTCCTTGCTCTTGCCATGGGTGCGGAACCCGGCCTGCTTGACCGCCGCCGGATCGTCCTCGGCCACCACCCGGCCCTGCTGGTCACGCCACAGCGGTTCGTCGGCCTCATCGAGTTCGAAGTAGGTGCTGGTGGTGTCGAAGAACAACAGGTCGACCTCAAGGTTGAGCAGGTCGGCGATCTGGTCGTAGACCCCGCGGGTCAACGCGGGCTCGACCTCGATGAGCTGGTCCATCGCCCGGTAGCAAGCGTCGTCGGTGACGTGCGGCGGGCCGGGCAGGTGCACGTCCTGGCAGACCCAGTCGGCGGCGGCCAGCTTGCTCGACGGGGCCAGGGCCCGGTTGGCGACCAGCGCGAACAGCACCCGTTCGACGTCGACCTCACGCCGGGACGAGCCGACCAGCGGCCGTAGGACGGTGTCGACGCGCAGCCGGCGCCACAACCCGTCGAGCAGCCACGCCTCGCCCAGCGGACGGGACTCCAGGAACGACAGGCCGGCCGGCGCGGGCGCGGCCAGGGCGTCGGCCGGGGCGAGCAACCGCGACAACGCGTCCACCAGGCGGCGGATACCGGCCACGTTGAGCTGGTCCTCGCGGCCGAACGAGTACAACACCCGGGTCTTGGACGCCTTCGCGGCCGGGTCCCACTCGTTGTGGGCCAACTGCAGGTAGCGGATCGTCTGCCCGTCACGGGTCTTGCGGGTCGACGCTTTCACGTACACGAGGCACGACCGTACACCGACTATGAAACCAGCAATAGGTCAGCAGCTCAGCAAAGTTATCCACAGGCAGGCGTGTCACTAGGCGTTCTCGCCGTTCTCGCCAGGCCGCAACGCCCTGACCTGCACCTTCACACCGCGACGCCGACTATATCGACGCTGAGCTGCGGAACGCAGGCGTGAACGTGTACGACTTTGGCCGTGCAAATTCATTGCATCAATCGAGGTCATCTATCGTCCCTTCAGGAACGCGGCTGACCTGCGGATTTGCTCCGCACGGCGGTGCGGTCCACGATCGAACGCATGCCACTGCTGCGTAACCGCAGGCTCGAACAGCTCCTCGGCGGGCCGATCGACGAAACCCTGACCTACCAGCAGGTCAAAGGGCTCATCCCGGACACCACGGAAGGCCCTGACCTGGATTTCAAGCGCGACACCTACTCGGGCAGCGACCGGGACCGGAAGGCCGTCTGCAGCGACGTCGGCGCGCTGGCCAACGCGAACGGCGGGATCCTGATCCTCGGCATGGACGAGGACGACCATGGCCGCGCCACCAACGACACTGGCGTCACCATCAGCGACGACGAGCGGCGACGGCTCCGACAGACCGTCGTAGCCAACGTGCATCCGACGCCGACCTTCGATATCCTCCCAGTCGAGGATCCCGGCCGGCGCGGCACCGGCTTCCTGGTCATCTGGGTCGCTCGGTCGGCGACAGCACCGCATGCCTACGTCGCCCAAAACAAGTCGCTGCTCTATCCGAAGCGGATCGGCACCGAGACCGTCTGGCTGTCCGAGGCAGAGGTGGCCGAGGCATACCGGGCGCGGTTCGCCGGATTCACGGACCGGATTGACGAGGCCGCCCGCATCGAAGTCGACCTTCTCCAACGTCTCGCGGCCGACGAGATGTTCCTGGTCGTCACCTTGGTCCCAGACTTGCCAGGCCGCTTTACCGTCGACGCCGCCGCGCTGAGCGCCTTTCAGCTGAGCAATGCCCGACAGCCGCCAGCCGCATTCGGGATGCGAGTACGTAGCTTCGTGCGGTCCACCGTGCGGCATCGCCGCCTGGTCGGTGTCGCCGCTTATGAGGCCAACAAGCCGTACTCGCGTGGTGCGTGCGAGCTGCACGAAAACGGGAGTGGCGTCTACGCTACGGCAGTCGATTCGGGATTCTCGGGAAACCCGAACGGGCATGGCAGCCTCGTGGACGGACCATCGCTCACCGTCGGCATCTGCGCAGCGCTGCGATTTCTTGCCCGCCACGCACGCGACCGCGCGGCCGCTGGTGGCCTCGCCACTATCCGAGCCACCCTCTGGCCGGTCACGCCCATCTACGAGGGCGGTCCGGTCCGCCCGGTCAAGTTGGTCTCCAGCGTTGGGGACCCAAACGAAGAACTCGGAACCCACACGCTGGCCGAGCGACCGGTCGCCGACATGGTCGCCGACATCGACGATCTCTGGGACGACGGTCCAGCACTGGTCGCGGCGACGTACCGGTTGGCCAGTGAGCTGTTTCAGGCGTTCGGCGCTCCCGAGGTGCCCGCGATCACACCGGACGGAGCCGTCCGCCTCAATTACTGGTATCCGGAGCAGCAGCGCTATATCGCCGAGTGGACCAAGGAGGCCGGCGTCGAGCTGCGCAGGGGGTAGCTCATCGAATCTCCATCTCATCTCGGCCCCGCAGATGTCCGGATCGGTTGACCGAGGGGCGACGCCACCACCGCCCGCCGGGACTCCTTCGACCAGAGGTACGTCACGCCCGTGCACCAGGGCCGTCCAGCCGGCGCGGAGAGTCGCCGGACTCCGGCGTCCAGGTCGTCACATCGCCGGGAACGCGCCGATGTGATGCACCCGGGGCGGGTCGACCTCGTACCGGGCGGCCACCGGCTCGGCGGGCCAGCCGGCGAGCCGGCAACGGTACCGGGTAAGGCAACCTATCCGCAGCGCCTCGACCCGGTACGCCGCCCGACCCGAGTCACGGCCCCCTGGAGCCGCGACGAGGTCAGAGAAGCTGTTTCAGCAGCCCAGAGAACTCGCTCAGTTCATCGATCTGTTGGTTGCTGAGTGGTTGTTCGTCGAAGTGCGCGATCTGGTTACGTATCGTCTTGACCCGCTTGAGATGGGCGACGAACTGCACCCGGTCGACCCCTCCCCAACCCAGGGCCTTCCAATTGTCGTCGGCGCGCAGGCACAGTTTCTCGCTCGGCTGTTCGCCGTCCAGAAGCTTGACGTAGTCACCGAACATCAGCTTCGAGAAGTCCCCCGAGTGGTTCGGGCCTTTCAATGCCCGGACCGGGTCACCGGTCAGCTTGGGTCCGAGGCACCGACGCAGACGGAACTCGATCTCACCGACGAGGAAGAACGGTAGGGCGAGGGTGTGGAACCGTGCGGTGATGTCGGCACCGGTGACGATCCCGACGAAGCTACCGCTGTTTTCCCGCACCAGTAGATAGCCGTGCTGCCGGAGCTCGGGGAGTCGCGTGAAGAGTTCGTGGTGCACTTCGGCCATCGGGATCGAATCGCGGATCATCGAGTTGGCGAGCGTCGGTACCTCGCCCTTCTCGTACCGGGCGGCGATCGAGCTCCAGGTGATGACGCCCTTGAGACCGGAAAGGCCGTCGATCACCGGCAGTTGCGAGTAGTTCTTCTGACGCATTATGTGGGTGACCGTGCTGAGCAAGCAACTGGAGTCGACCGAGGCGAGGCCCGCGCGGGCCGATGGGATGTCGCCGATCTTGAACGACTGCTGGGGCAGCGTGCCGGGTTGCACCTCCTCTTCGGCCTCTTCCTCGACCACCGGCACCGCGTTCTGCGCGACGACCAGCATCTCGGTCGTGAGTCCGCAGGTAGTGAAGGACGGATGCGTGCCGAGGCCCACCTCCTGTAACGCCTCCAGGATCATGGGCACGGTCTGGAAGTTGCGGACCCGTTCGCCGAACATCGCGAGTAGCTGCGGAACCCGCAGGGTCTGCCCCTTCAGCGCAAGCAGGTCCTCGGGGCTGGGGCGTCGAGAGCTGGTCATGGTCATCGGTCCGACTCGTCGCGGAACACAGTGCGCTTGCCCATGGCGTCGTTGACCAGTTCGACGAGCCGGGCGGACCGGTCGGCGTAAAAGCTGTCGAAGTCGTCGTTGTGCAGGGTCGCCGGATCCATCACATGGGTCGCGACCACGTCGTCGAACCATTCGGGCCGCGTACCGTTCTCCCTGGCGAGCACCCGGAGGTAGGCCGAGGGCGCGCCGACCAGACTCTTGCTGGCCCGGTAGGACAGGGGCGTCTTGTTGACGATCGAGTTGCCCCGGTTGTCGCCGGCGGCGTGGCGCGCGAGCCACTGCTTCGGGAACACCTGCCGGATGTCGACCGCATGCTGCAGGAGGGCACCGGCGGTGAGCGGGCCTTCGCTGTGATACCAGTCGACTGCCCCCTGTTTCACGAGGAGCGCATAGATGCCCTTGTAGGCCGCGCTGTTGCGGGTGGTCAGGGTGTCCAGCCGGTCGGCCAGGAACGCCGCTTCCATGATGGTGTCGGGTACGACTCGTGACCCCTCCGCTGCCCCGGCGACGAGCTGCTCGACGTCCCGGGTGAAGCGACTCTCGGTAGCCCCGCCGTACATTTCTCCCAGGACGCCGCACCAGTACCAACGGGTGATCAGGTTGCGGATGGCGGGCTCATCCGCCCGCTCGTCGAGGATCGCCCGTACCGCGGCCATCGGCACGAGTTGCGTGCGGTAGGGCAGGTCATTCTGGCGCACGATCAGCTGCTCGCCGAGGAACTCGCCGACCCATTCGAGCGCCGTGGCCACCCGCGGCGCGATCCGGATGAAGTCGTCCAGCGGCAGGTTCAGCAGGTCGCGCCGTTTGCAGGAGACGGCAGAGGTCAGCTTCGCCTGCTTGCGCTCCCACGTGTTGACGAGCGTGACCGCCTGGAGGAAGTCACTGCTGCTCAGCCCGTCCTCGGCACCCTGCTCGGCCCGGCCGAACACGGGGTACGAGGTGGCCAGGCCCTTCTTGATGTCCAGCCAGACGTCCGGCAGTCGGTAGTAGTCCCCGTGAGCCTGCTCGTATTCGCTGTCGCCGGCGTAGGTAGCGGTCAGCAGCTCGAACACGTTCAGTGGCACGCCACCGGTGTTCACGCGCTCGAACACGGAACAGACCGCGTCTTTGGTCGTCGACGCGGCGAGCTTGATCATAGGAATCTGAAAGGACCGGATGTGGTTCAGGATGCGTTGCTCGAACCGGGCCCACAGATCCCAGTTGGCGTCGTCCATGTATACGAAGGTGCGTTGCCAGGCCGTCACCTTGTCGCCGTCGAAGACGATGCTCAGCGGGAAGTGCCTGGCTCGGCACTCCAACTCCCGGGAGCTCAGGTCGAGGTCCACCGTGCGGGCGAAGTTCGATCGCAGGACCCGTTCCCGTGGCACCGAGACGATGGCCTCGTCGCGGTCGGTCGACGAGCCCACGGCCTTGCGGATGTCCACGTAGTACCAGCGTTCGAGCTCCCGGTTGCGCTCGTCGACGGTCCGCACCGGTCGACCGAGGTGCAGAGCCTGAAACAATGAGGTGAGCCGCTGCTGCCCGTCGAGCAGCAACAGGTCCGGGGTAACATTCCGACCAGCATCGGCGCCCGTGAGCGTGCGGGGCCGGAACGGCGTCTTGCCGCCGGTCTCCAGCGTCATGACGACGCCCAGCGGGTAGTCGAGGGTGACTGTCGCGATCAACTCCCGAATCCGCTGGTCGTCCCACTTCCATTCGCGCTGGAAGTCGGGAAGCTGCAGAGTTCCGGACTCGATGTCTTCCAACACCTTCTGCAGCTTCGGACTGTCAAGAGCCACCGGGCATTCCCCTCAGCATTCGTCAAGAGAGCGACCGCCCAGGATAGGTAGTAGCCTCACCTACCGTCAACAGTGGACGGCGCGCCGGGCATTTCGCTCCTTGACCCTCCGCGCCGTCGATCGCGCGGAACCGGCAGGCCGATGGTCAGACCTCCGGTTGTCGGGCGGTGCAAGGCGTCCGACGCCTGCTGCCGCAGGAAGCAGGGAGTCTACGAAGTGCTCCACCACAGCCAAGACATCGCGGCGTTCGCCCTCCGTGTGAAACGATCATGCGGATGGCGGCAATGAACCGAGCCCCACGGGCGTCACTGCGCGCAAAGATCCCGAACCCTCCCGGTTGGCGAGTCAGCTGCGGCTGCAGCGGTCGCGCAGCTCGGCGATGACGGCCTTCTCGGCCGCATTGATATCCCCATCGATGGCTGCGACCTGCTCGGCGGCGTCGATCACGTCGCTGAGGTCTCCGGTCTCGGCGGCGACACGCCGCCACACCTCTCCCGGGTTGATGTCGATGACGCGAGCGAGGTGCTCGTCGGTGACCTGATGCTGCTCACGGACGAGACGGGTCAGCAGCTGAAACAGCAGGGTCTCGTCGTCGGTGATGGTGGCATCGGCGTTGATGACCAGCCACGCGACCCACAGTATGAGCTTCGGGTGCCGGGTGCGCCGGATCAGCGTCTCGACGACCTCGATGACCCTGGCCTCGTTCCGGAACACGCTTCGCGCGTACCGTCCCGCGGCCTTCGTCGTCCACCGGTTGACGACCACCGTGACCGGGATCCCGATCGCGGGAATCCCGAACTTGATCACGTTGCGTTGCAGCAGGTGTTGCCCGACATAGGGAAGAGCCATCGCCGATTCCCGCACCGCACCCGAGTAGTACTTCTTCACGACCTGCCGGACGACACCCGGAACGAACTTCGTCGCACCAGTCCGGGCTACCTCACCGGTCTTGATCGCGAACGCCACCCGGACGAGTTTCCACAGGTCCTCGGGGTCGTCGACGTTCAACGGGATCCGGTAGATGACGGCGATGTCGTAGGCCAGCCGAATCTGTAGCTGGCTTAGAACCACCATGTCGACCACGAACGCGGCGGCGCCGGCCGGGATTATGGCTCGGCTCGCGCCCCCACGCGTGCCGATCGTCGCGGCGACGGCGGCCGTGTACGCAGCGGACGACAAGCCCCCCTCGATCATCGCGTATCTCGCCGCCAGTTTGATCCGCCGGTCGACTATGCCGTCCGCCGGCATCCCCAGGCACTTGCCCTGGAAATACTCCCAGGTGGCCTTCTCCGCATACGTGCGCAATGCGCGGGCGCACAGCTTCGCGAACCAGGCACCCGAGTCAAGGTCGTCGACAGTCAGGCCGTCGACGAACTCCCGCATCTCGGCGCGTTCACGTTCAACCGCCTCCTGGGCCGCAGCACCGTCGCCGGCGTCAGCGGGACCGGTCAGCGAATCAGTCACAGCGGGATCCTCCCAGACGGAACAACGACTTGCCAGATTGCCAGGCGTCGGCAACGCGCGGTCCAGCCAGGGCCAGCCGACGACACCACATCTGCGGCCATTCCTGAACCACCCTCTTCTGCCGTGGTCGAGGCGTGTCCCTCACGGAAGTGCGTCACCGTGCGTGAGTAACGAGCGGTCCCACGACGGGCGTATCCCCACCGAGAGTGGCCGCCCAAGATGGCGAATATTGAGATCAGCGTAGAACAGACGTCCCTGGCACGCCCACGTGCATCGACCCACGAACAGCCGCCGCCAGCCAGCGGAGCCGAACGGGGCCATGTGGGGTTGACCCGATTTGGCGGACAGGGTCAGTATCTCGTTGTCACGCTACTTGTCGGACTGGCGGTGCGATACGGCGGGCGGCTTCGTAGGCGGCGGGGCTGAGGTAGCCGAGGGTGGAGTGCCGGCGGCGGGTGTTGTACCAGCCCTCGATCCAGTCGAAGATCGCCGCGTGGGCGGCGGCGCGGGTTGGCCACGGCCGCCGGTCGAGTAGCTCGGTCTTGATCGTGGCGAAGAACGACTCGGCGACGGCGTTGTCCCAGCACTGGCCTCGGCCGCCGACGGATAGCCGCACCCGGTGCCGGTTGGCCAGGCGGGCGTACTGGGCGCTGGTGTACTGACAGCCCCTGTCGCTGTGGAAGATCACCGATTGGTGCGGGCGGCGGGTGGCGATCGCGTGGGACAGGGCCTGGGCGGGCAGGTCCGTGCGGAGATGATCGGCGGTGGCCCAGCCGACGACTCGCCGCGACGCGATGTCGATCACGGTGGCCAGATACAGCCACCCTTCCCAGGTGCGGATGTAGGTGATGTCCCCGCACCAGCGGGTGTCGACCCCACTGGCGGTGACGTCGAAGTCCCGGCGGATCAGATCCGCCGGCAACGCCGCCGCCGGGTCGGGCACGGTGGTGGTGCGCCACCGCTTCGGCGTCCGGCCGCACAACCCGGCGGTACGCATCAGCCGGGCGATCCACTTACGGGAGTGCCGCCGTCCCTGCGCGGCGAGTTCGGCGCGCACCCGAGGAGCACCGTAGGTCCCCGCCGACACGGAGTGGACATCCGCGATGCGTGCGGTCAGGTCGGCGTCGTCACGCTCACGCCACGACGGGCCGACACGGTGCTGGTAGTAGGCGGACCGGGAGACCTCCAGCAGCTCACAGGAACGCTTCACGTTCCCGCCGGGCCGCGCCTTCTCCGCCTCGATGAACGGGTACACGTTCAGCGGGTCTCCTTCGCGAAGAAAGCCGTGGCCCGTTTGAGGATGTCGACGTCCTCACGCAGCCGGCGGTTCTCCCGCCGCAGCCGCGCCAACTCGTCCCGCTCGTCGCTGGTCAACCCGTCCGTGCGGGTACCGGCGTCGAGGCCAGCCTGCTTCACCCAGTCCCACACCGCGGTCTCGGTCAGGTCGAAGTCCCTCGCGACCTGCACGATCGGCCGGTCACCCCGCCGACACACCTCGACGATCTCCGCCTTGAACTCCGGCGTGAACGCCCTACGCGGCCGGCGTGGTTTCTTGCCCATGCCTTCCATGATGAACATCCTCCCGAGGAGCCCACAGCCCCTCTGATCTGGGATGTCCGTCAAACCGGGTCAGGCCCAGGTCAGCCGGCGTTGACAATGACTCGGGTGCGACAGGTGGAGCTACTCAAAGTGCGTTGGGTTTTACGCGCTGCATGTCCGCTTGGGCGGGCGTGTCTGGCCGTTGAACTGCCGCCCGGCTACCTAGACTCTCGCCCGGTGGCCCAACTCGCGGACGGTGTCGGGACATGAGGGCCTGTCATAGCGCTGGGAGGGCTGGGGTCGATGAGTCATGCCAAGCTGGTCCGGGACAAGATTCCGGAGATCGTCCGCGAGCGGGGGGCGGAGCCGGTAACCAGGATCGCTGGCGTTGATGAATACCGTGGCTTGTTGCGGGACAAGCTGGTCGAAGAGGTCGATGAGTTCTTGGACTCGGAGGACCCCCATGAGTTGGCAGACGTTCTGGAAGTTCTGCTGGCACTGGCGAGTGATCTTGGCGTTGATCGAGACCAGCTAGAGAAGTTACGTATGGCGAAGGTGTCCGAGCGTGGAGGGTTCTCCCGTCGGATCGTGTGGTCAGGTAACACGCCCGCAGACGGTCAGGTAGCTCACGTGGGCTTCACCAGCAACGCTTGACCGGCGGTGGGTGAGGCCTTCAGCGGAATTTGCTGCGTGGTGGGTCGCAGTCCGGCCTGGTGCCCGAGGGCGATGATCTCCTCAGTTGGTATGCCCTTCTGGAACGTGCCTTTGGCCTCACTGGACCAGTATCCGTCGTGATGTGTTCGCCAGTTCGCCGAGATGGCCCGAGGATCGATGTCGGCTGGCGAGCGGGTGACGACGAACAGGTGGCCTCCTGGGCGCACGAATCGGGCGGCATGTTGGATCGCCTGGATGCGTTGCCAGGGGTCGGGTAGGACGTTGAGTACGAAGATGTTCGTGACCAGGTCGTACTGGCGTTCGGGTTCGATGGCCTGACCGAAGCCGGGGTGGGGGTCCCACCCGTCGGCGTCCAGTCCCGAAGCCCGGTAGTGGTGGACGTCGCTACCACGCCCGCAGCCGTGGTCAAGGATGGTGGCGATGCCCAACTGAGGTGCGATGACGTCGACGACTGTGCGGGCGAAGGGGGACGAGTGGGCGCGTGTCATGGCGGTCTTGTGGGGTTGGTAGTCGCTGCGCGTGTACAACGATTCGTCGATGGGTTCTGGTAGCAGTGCGAACAGGGTTTCCTGCTCTTCGTCGGTGGCTGGGGGGAGAGTGACCGGAGCGTCGATGAGGCTGCCCGAGTGGTCGGTGAATGACTGCTCGCCCTTGCGGGTGGTGTGGTCGTAGCGCACGATGATTGCCGGGTGTAGGTGAGCGGGGACTAGGGCCAGGTCGCAGCGGAACTGGCTAGGTGCCCCGGCGTGTTGTCGTTCGATGGTGAATTGGGGCGGGTCTGTCGCGGTGCTGTCGACGAGGTTGAGGTCTGCCAGCAGCGCGGACAGTGGTGCCCGGTCCGTGCTGTTGTTGAAGGTGCTGGCCTGGCCGTTGTGGAGTCCGTCTATCGGGCGTGGGGCGATGTTGAAGTCGCCGCAGGCGATCGTGGGGCGTCCTTGTTCGGCAGTGATGATCTTCTGTAGCTGGTCGAGCTGACTGCTACGGGTGGTGGTCGACCCGCTATCGAGGTAGGTGTTGTAGATAACGAGCCAGGCTAGTTCGAGGCGTTGGGCGAAGCGGTCGGGCCGGGAGGTAGGTGGGGTGGCGAAGCGTTCGGCGATCCAGCAGAACAGGTCTCCGTCTCCGGCGACCGGTCGGAAGCCGGCGAGATCGATCGGTGTCCGGCGGATTGGCTTCCACGGTTCCTGGGCGATGAGCACGTCAACACGGTGGTGGTATAGCCAGGCCGTGAGTTCGGCACGGGCGGCGGGGTTGCCGAGACGCTTGTTCAGGTTGATTGATGCCAGGCGCACGTGAGTTCTCCTGCGGGGTCACGAGTTTGCTGATCGGGTCTCTTCGGCGAAGGCGTGCCACAGCATGTTGAGGGGATGCGTGGGTGCGTACTGCTGTCGTTCGCCTTTGCGGGCGAACACGCCGGTGACTAGTTCGAGCATCGGGTTGAAGTCTTCGGCGAAGGCGACAAGCCGGAAGTCGGGGCCGCCGGGCAGGCGTCCTTCGATGGCGTCCTGCCCGATCGCCTCGGAGACGATCATGCAGCCGTGGGCCATGCCGGAGCGTAGTAGCGCTAGGCCGTAGTAGATGTCGTCGATGCTCGCGACGATGGTGAGGTGGTTGCGGTAGTCCGCGCCGTACCAACGTTTGAGGAACTCCACGATTACTCCGCCGGAGGGGATGACCAGCGGTACCGACGGTAGCCGGTCGACGCCGACCGCTTTTACTGGCAGTTCGCGGCGGGGCAGGTTGGTCAGCAGTGTGAGGCCTTCGCGATGCCATTCGAGGAAGTCGTACTGGTCGGGTACTTCGGCGTGTCCGGCGGCGGAGGCGAGTCCGCCGCACATCAGGTCGACCTCGTTGGTGTCCAGCCGCGTGAACGCGTCCTTCGTGCGTACGTGCAGGACCTTGAGTTCGATCTCGCGGGAGGTGAACTCGTCGCTGACGCGCTGCCACACCCTGCCCAGGAGTCCGAGGGTGAATTCGGTGGTACCGACGGCGATCGTCTGGCCGAGTCGCCGGCGGGCGTCGTTGACCGATGCTTGCCAGGTTTCCAGCGTTTCGCGGGCCAGGTCGATGAACTGCTGTCCGGAGGGGGTGAACAGGAATGGCTGGCCACGGCCCTGTTTGATCACTAACAGCTCGCCGCACATCTGCTGGAAGTTGCGGTTGAGTGTGTCCAGTTGCTTCTGCACACTGGACTGTTCCCGCCCCAACGCACGGGCGGCGCCCAGCGCCGAGCCGGTCTCGGCCACCAACATCAAGGTACGTAGCTGGTCGAACGTGGTATCCAGCAGCCCAGGTCCGACTGCCATGAACCCGTCAGAGCCCGGCACGCTCACCCGACCGGTCCTGTCCTCCACGCCTCACCGCCGTTCACGCATCGGCGAACTGTTCCTTCGTGCAGTTGAAGTGCACCACATCGCAGTTGTTGCCGAAACCATCTCCGGATGTTCGGTAGTACATCTAGACGCATCGAAACGAACCAGGGAACATCTAACCATCAGTGCTCGTCCTATAACAGGAGGGAGCTGGTGGTGTTAACAGCAGGCGAGATCACGAGACTAATTGAGGCGGATGAGGTCGGCTGGCCCGGCAAGCTGCGCGGAGACGGCCTCCTCCTATGCTTGGGCGCACCCGTGCAGTTGCTGGTAGCGACAGCGCCGGGTGCCATCGTCGACCTGGCGGACCAGGCCAGCATCAACCAGCTCTACCAGCCGCCCCGAAAGCGTTGGGACAGTTGTGAGATCCCGCCCGGAGGCATGGCGCTCTGCCAAGTGGACCAGCCCCTGCGACTCGGCCCGGGTCAGGCTGGCGCGATCGGTACGCTCTCGCATCTGGCCCGCGTCGGCCTGGCCACGCACGTCACCAGCCCCTGGGTGCTACCTGGTTGGAACGGCCACCTCACTCTCGAACTACACAACGTCAGTCCTGCCACGCTGCGCATTCGCTGCGGCATGCCGGTGGCCAGGCTGGTGCTGTTCAACATGGATGGTCCCATCACGCATGCCTCCGCCCATCCCTTCTACGGCGGTGGTGGGCACCTGGGCAGCCGCTATGCCGACGAGTTTCCCGCCCACGACTATCAGGGGTGACCGCATGGACTGCGTCTTCTGCGCCGAGTTCGCCAGCACCGGTGACGGCAGCCGGATCATCGTCGAGGACGGCGGTTGGCTACTCCTGCCCACTGTCGGCTGCTTCGCCCCGGGCTACTGCCTGTTCATGCCCCTCGACCATGTCGATGCCGCAGCGGACCTGCACCCGAATGAACTGGTGAGGGTCGAGCCGGCCGTCGAGCGGATGCGGGCGCGTATCGAGTCGGTGTTCGGTCCGACCATCCTCGCCGAGCACGGCTCACGCGACTGTCAGCTCGGGGCGAGCTGCTGCACCCATTGCCACCTGCACCTGATCCCGGTTCCCGACCCGGACGCCGTCACCGCCTTGTACCAGGCCACGGGCGGAGACGGAAAGGCGTTGCAGGGATTAGCAGACCTGGCTTCCACCGCAGAAGGCCCGTACCTCTACCTGTCGCCCCGACCGGGCCAACACCTGTTCTGGCCCGCCGACAGCCGCTTCGTCCGCCAGTACGTCCGCCGCGTCTGCGCCCAACTTCACGGCGTCGCGGATCAGTACGACTGGCGCGGCCACCCGTTCAGCCACAACCAACGCCTCACGGCCGACATCCTGCGCGGTGTCTTCGAACAGCAGAGTGCCTGAACGGGAGGCAGCGATGCGTCTCGGCCGGCACCCACTGCTGCACAGCCTCGACCGCGATCAACTGGCCGCCGCAGCCGCCGACCAACGCTGGCCGAAGTGGTCGACCATGTGCCAACTACGCCTGCTCGGCAACCCCGTCCTCAATGGTGTCTGCGTCACCCCCGATGCCGACGCCGCCGCCCTGCCTGCAGCGGTTGAAGCTCTCGCTGCAGCGACTGGCGCGACGAAGCTGATGGTCCGGTCCGATGGCGGCGTCGAGACCCGCGCCTACTACCGCGGCGGCAACAGCCTCCCGATCGACCAGATCGAACCCCATGCCGCCGACCTGCTCGCCGCAGGCCGAGCGGTCATCCTCCTCGAACCCACCAACCGATTCACCAACCAACTCTCCGCCCTTCTCCGCATGGACCGACCCGCACCCGGCAAACCCGGAACCTTCGCAGTCGAGGTCCTAGACGAGTAGTTCCGAAGTTCGGTCAGTGGTCGTAGGCGATCAATGATCGGGTGACGGGTGCGCCGGTCTTGTTGTTGTGCCAGATCGCGGC
>NZ_JBHUVA010000120.1:0-15247 GCF_042670805.1 Micromonospora sp. NPDC057141
ACAACCGCAACCCCACCAGGGCCACGCCAGAGACCTCCTCAAGACCAATGACGGGCAAGAACCAACTCGTCGTCACCTTCGGTGACGGCTAACACGCTTGCGCCATAGAGAAACCGCAGCTCGTGTGACGCCTGCGAGCCTGGCGACGTCTGCCTGCGAAACCGTAGTGGCTGAATCACTCACGCCGGTGAGGTTAAGCGGGCGGTTCGGCAGTGTCGAGTGTGCACTCTGAGATGCACCCATGCGCGGGTGTTAACACATGACGCCCACCACGGGGACGCCGGGTTCCTCCTCGGGTGGCTCACCTTCGCGACCGCATACCGCGGAGAGCAGTTCGGCCAGTGGCGCGCCCGACGGACACGCCGACGCGCTTCTGACCTGGCCGGTGGTCGAGTTGGACTGATGCCGCGTCGGAATCTTCGGTGCGGGTGATGTGGTAGGTGTCGCGGAGATGACCGGACAGGTCGTCCCAGACGACGATGGCCTCCTCGACCAGGTCGAGCGCGGCAGGGGTCGCGGGGTGGGCGCAGAGGATCTTGACTTCGGCGGCCCGGCGGTGCCCGGCGGTTTCCACATCGGAGATCTGTCACCTACTGCCGGCGGTCACGGTCGACGCGTTCCGGACCGCGGTGCGGAAGTCGGCGAGGCCGGAAGTATCGGCGGCGTCGAGCATGCCGGCCTCGCCTAGCAGCAAAGTGGTGAAGAGGCGGTCCCGGGCTGCGTGCCCCGCCACCAGGTCCCGTCAGTTGGCGGGCCGACAGCCGTTGCACGGCCCGAAGGTAGCGGGCGTGTTGGGCGCGACGGGAGCGGCACCGGAGAAGGTGGCGCCCGCGTGGAACGCGGTCAACACTGTCGCGACGGCGTGTGCGCACAGGTCGTCTTCGATGATCCCGCAGTCGCAATCTCTGGTGAAGATCCCGTCGACCATGCCCACCCAGGGCTGGAAGGTGGCGTTGTGGTCGCGCACCAAGGCCTGGACACCGCCCCCGGCGGACTCCAACCCACCGACGTTGCCGTCGGCCAGCAGCCGCGCCTTATCGGCCGGACTGGAAGCGGGCGGCGTCGAGCTTGGCCAGGAACGTCGGCCGGCGGCGGTGTTCTGCGCGCAACGCCTCCAGGTACGCGTCGAATCGGGTGCTCTCGCCGCTGGCCGCGTACGCCTCGCGCAGCCGGGACAGCAGCGTGATCGTCTTGTCGTAGCGGCGTTTGTCGTGGGAGTCGAGCAGTTGGGCGTCGATGAGCGCCTGGTAGGGCCCGCGTACCTCGGCCGGGTGAGTCCGCCGCCGCAACTCCACCAGTTCGACGCGCTGCCGGGTGGGCATCTCGTTCCAGCGCGCGAGCCCGGTGTGCCAGGCGTCGTCGTCACGACCGGCGAGGATCAGCACGTCGATCAGGTGGGGCAGGTATCCTGCCTGCTCTGCGGCGCGTTCGCGTACCACCGTCAACGCCGCCTCGGTGTGCGCGGCGTCCCGGTCGGTGTCGACCACCGTGGCCAGCAGTGACCGGAAGTTGTCGATCGTCGGTTGGACGTCGAACGCCGTCCGGCGCTCGGCCACCGCCGCCTCCGGTTCACCGGTCTCGATCAACAGCCCGACGAGCAGGTCCCGTAGCGCCACCGACTGATGACCCGACGGGTGAGCGGCGAGTCCGCGGCGGGCCCGGTCGATCGCCTCGGCGGGGCGCTGCGCCTGCGCCAAGACCGTGACGATCCGCCCGTACTGGGCGGCGCTGACCAGATGCTCCGCCAGAACCTGTACGTAGCGGTCGGTGTCGCCGGAAACCTCGGCGATCTGCTCCCGCAGGTACCGCACCGCCCATTGCCGATGCCAGTCATCGGGCTCGGTCCCGGCGACGGCACGCTCGTCGACCAACCGCGCGACCTCGGCGAGGCCCTTCGGCCCCAGCGCCGGAGCCCACTCGCGCAGCACCACCTCCGGCCAGCCCGGGCCGTCACACACCAGCTTCACCAGCCACGCCGCCAACCCTGCCGGCCGCGGCGGCGCGGCCCGACACGCCCGGGCGTAGACCTCCATCAGGCACGCGAGGTCGTTGCCGAGCACGCCCGAGGAGCTGTCCATGTACATCAGGGCGCTCGTCATCCGGTCGACCGCCCTGCGTAGCACCGGCACCGCGACCGACGCCTCACCCGCCTCGATCAACTCCTCGCAGCGATCAGCGACCTCACGCGCCGTGCGCGAGTAGGCGTCCCGGCCCGAGTACGGATCACGGCGACGATCCCGCCGCAACCGATCCACCAGCACCGTCAACTCGCTGTCGCCCTGCACCCCCATCGGTACATCACACCAGACACGCAGGCCACCCCGGTGGGCCGAGCGTTCCGACACGTCCGCGAGGCCAACCGACCTGCCAGCGATCACCGTCGAGAAGACCTTCCTGGGTTCGAGGCGGGGCTCGGGCCGATGGCTCGAGCCCCGCTCCAGTCCAGTAGGCTGAGCTCAGCTGAGCGGGATGACGCCAACCAGGCCCAATCCAAGTTGGGCACCGGTTCGCGTCAATCAACCGACATGAACCCCATGCCCGATTTTGATGGTGGTTCCGGGCTGGCCCGGTCTCCGTGTTTACCCCCGAAAACCCCGGCCCAAGGGTGCCGGGTCTGCTGCGCCGAGAGAAGCCACCGTGCACATCGACGCTATCGACAGGTGGCTGTGCCTGTCGTCGAATGATTGAGATGCATCTCTCCAGTTCGGGAACCGCTGCGCCCGGCCATCGCGCCGGCGAGGATCGCAACACCGAAATGACTTTGCCGGGACCATCACGGAAGAGCCGCCCACTACGGTGAGTGGCCGTAGTGGGCGGCTGTCAAGGTCCACTGAATTCAATTCAGGGAATAGTGCGGGAGTTCTGTCGAATATATTTATGCCATCAGCAGTCTGTCCCGCACGAATATCTCATTCCCCACGAGTACTTCCAGTTCGCCCGCCAAGCCCGTCGATTCAAGCGCCACGCGCACGCGGAAGCTCCCATCTTCGGCACCGACAGTGAAGTTCGTTACTGACTCCCGCAGCAAGTCCAGGCGCAATGCATTGCCCGAAGAAACTTGAATCCGGAAGGAGCGACCTGGCACGTCATATGAAATGAGGACATTATCCCCGGATGCGGCGGTCAGCCGAAGGGCGCATACTGTAGGTTCGCCTTCAACCGCTTCAGGGGAAACGCCTAGCGTGTCAAGCAGTTCTGCATCCGACGGAACTACAAATTGCCTATACTCCATTACCGACCTCCGCGAGGAATAACCGTCGTCATCCGAAGGCGGTCGCCGGTCACTTGCCAGGTGGTCTCAAGGTGCAAGAAGCCGCCCGGGCCAGCGAACAACGAGTCTCGGATCTGGAATTCGCCATGCTCGTTCTTGAACGTACGCAGGATGTTCGAGTCGGATCCCACCACTTCATCGAAGTGCGATTGCAGGAGCCCGCGACCTTCTGCGTTGTTGTATACGCCAACCCTAGCAAACTGCGCCTGATTTTGCGCCGAGCGGGCAGCGTTGTGCGAGTTGGAGGCAACGTTGCCGAACATGTAGTCGAACTTGCCGGGGTCAACAATAGCGCCACCGCAGTTGTGCACGAGTACCGGTGTTGTGCCGGCGATCACATAGTACGTGTGGACCTCGGCGATCGTAAGGTCGCGCATCGGCGCTTCGCCGAGGAAGTTGTGAACCTTCTCCACGGTGGCTGGGATGCCTGACAGCGTCCTCAGCGCTTCCTTCTCCTGGAGATCCGCTGCATTTATCCACATATTGCGGCTTTTGCTCCAGAATGGATGATGCTGCGTCGTCTTTAGCGGTTCGACCGAGGCGCCGTTGATTCGAATGGAGAGATCCGTAAGTGATTCATCCTTGTTGGTGTGGAGCGCCTCTACAGTCTGAGGGCTCGTGACGCCGGTTTCGGGGTCGTGCGCCATGACTTTGTCGCCTACGGCGATTTCCGAGATCGGACGGCTGGTGCCGTCGGCCATGAGTACGGGTGTGGCAGGGTCGAAGCTGTGCTTGGCGCAGCCGGACTTCGCTGCGGGTGCACCACCCCCACCATTGTTGGAAGGCTTCCCCTTGGTCGTTGGCCCTGGTTCCTTAGCCGGCGGCTTCGGTGGTTTCGGGGTGGGGGCTTGGTTGGCTGCGGACCGCGCATCCGCCTTGATGGCTGCCATCTCGCGGGCGTCGGCTGCATGGTCGATCTTGGGTGCAGGGCCGGTCGGTGCTTTGCCGACGGCCGCCTTTGCTTTGTCTGCGATCCATCCGACGGTGGCTTTGCACCAGCTCTTTATCTTGCACGCGAAGTCAAGGACGGGGACCACGGAGATTGCCGACACCGCGGCATCGACGTAGTTGCCCTCCGTGATGTAGAGAATCGCGTTAGCGCCATCGCAGACCACTCCTCCAGGCAGAAGGAGACCGCAGGAATCAAGGGTCTCGTGCCGGCCCTGGGATTTCGTCTTCTTAGGGAAGCCGCTGTCGCCGCTGCTGGGATAGGGCTCGCCTTCGCCCTGACCATGCGTGCCCTCGACGGCGTTTTGGCATTCGTAACCGCCCAGTCCAGCACCCCAGCACGGGGTGAGGTTCTGGAGGTCATCTGGATCCCCGTACTCGGGGATCATCTCGCCGCTGGGGTCGCTGTACGTGACGGGGTTGTTGGCGGCGTAGGTGTAGGCGGGGAGTTGGCGGGGGTTGCCGGGGTCGTTGATGGGGTCGACGGAGATGAACCGGCCGATGGTCGGGTCGTACTCGCGTGCTCCCAGGTGTGTCAGGCCCGTGGGGTCCTTGAAGCCGCCGAGAAATCCCTGTTGGTTGGGCCAGGTTGGCTGTGGTCCACGGGGTGTGCCGTAGGGGGTTTGTCTGCGTTGGGTGATGGTCTGGTTGGTGTCGGTGGCGACGCTGAGCTGGGCGGTTCCCTGATAGTCGCTGGCGAGCCAGGTGATACCGGTGACGGTGCGCTGGGCGATGGTCTCGCCGTTGAAGGTGTAGTAGCGGGTGGCGTCGACCTGCCCGGTGCTGTTGTTGCGCCGGACCTCCTGGCCGTCGAGGTACAGGGTGCTGCTGGTGGGGTCGGTGGCGATGAGTCGGTTGCCGGAGGCGTCGTAGATGTACGAGTTTGTGCCCGTGCTGTCGGTCAGTGTGGCCAGATGGCCTTCGGCATCCCAGGTCATCGTCTGTTGACCGGAGGGACCGGGGCGGGTGGTCATGTTGCCGGCGTTGTCGTAGGAGTACGTGCCGGTGGTGGTGCCGGTGTTGTCCGTTCGGCTCCAGCCCCGCAGGGCGTGGGGCTGGGCGGCCTGCGGGTTCGGGTAGTTGTAGGTGGTGGTGATGGTTCCGGTCGGGGTGGCCCGCTCGGTCTGGGTCAGCCTGTTCCCGATGCGGCCCTTCGGGTCGGTGGGCGCGCCGAACGACCATTGCTGCCAGTAGGGTGCCGGCCCTCCGAGTTCCTGGTCGTTCTGTGGCGGCGTGGCGCAGTCATGGGATCCGGGTGTCCAGGCCTGGGTGAGTCGGCGTTGGTGGTCGTAGATGAAGCATTGGGTGTCGCGGGTGCCGCTGCCGGGGTTGTCGTCGATCTTCTTGAGGTTGCCGCTGGGGTCGTAGGCGTACTCGATGTTGGCGATCAGACCCGGGGACGTTGAGCGTGAGACCAAGCTGCTCTTGGCCCGGCCGGTGGCTTCGTCGTAGTAGGTGGCGGACTGGAGAAACTTGGCGCCTGCCAGGGCAGTGGCCCGGGTGATGGTGTTGAGTTCGAACAGGCTGGTGTAGCCGGATTGGATGGCGTAGTAGCTGGCGTCGCCGTAGTCGGTGGCCAGCTGATCGGGCATGCCGTAGGTCGTGTCGTACTTGTGGGTGAGGACCTCTTGGCTCAGTCCGCCGGCTGCAGGGAGCGTGAGGTTGTTGAGCGCGCCACTGGCCTTGAACGTGGCCTTGTTGGTGAAGCTGCAGGTCGTGGCACCGATTCCGCAGAAGCCTGCCTGCGAGGCTGGGAGGGTGAGTTTGGTCTGCGTCGGCCGGTAGAGCTTGTCGACGGTGACGGTCTCGTCGCGGTACTCGTCGGTGCCGATGAACCGGGAGGCCGACTTGACGACGCCCTTGACCGGCGAATCGTAGGTGTATCCGATGCGCTTCTGGCCGGTGAGGCTGCCCTCGCGGACGGTTTCGAGCCGGCCAACCTGGTCGTAGGTGCGGTACAGGTCCGGCGTGTCGGGCCGGGAGTCGGTGGTCTTCTCCAGGTCACCGTACGTGTTGTACGCCATGGTAAAGGTGCCCTGGTCGGGGTCGTTGACCGAGACCGGGCGGCCCTGGATGTCGTAGGCGTAGGACCAGGTGTTCCCCGAGGCGTCCTCGACGGTGCTCAGCTGGCCGGTGGGGTGGTAGGTGTAGCTGGTTTCGTCGTAGGTGCCGGTCGCCGTGTGGCTGTGGTACTGCCAGAGCTTTTCGACGCGACCCTGGACGTCGGTCCAGGTGGTGATGGCTGCCTCGCCCTGCGCGGGTTCGGTGGTGGTGTGGTCTCCGTGGTAGGTGATGGAGGTGCGGGACTTCTCAACCTGGAGCCCGTTCTGGCCGGCGAGCAGGAGAGAGTGCAGCGGTCGTCCGGCGACGTCGAAGAGGGTCTGGGTCTGGCTGGGGACGTCGTAGTCGTTGCCGAGGCGAACCTCGGTGAGGTCGACCGGACTGCTGTTCCAGTAAGCCGAGTTCGCCTTGTAGATCCGGCCGGCGGCGTCGTAGAAGGTGTCGGTGAGGATCCTGCCAGCGCCATACGCCGGTTCCTGGGTCTGCCTGCCGCGACCTAGGCCATCGAGCAGGACGTGGGAGACGTCGTATCCGCCGGTGGCGTTGAGGGACTCGGTCGCGATCGTGGATGGTTGAGTCTTACGCAGCTGGTAGCTGTAGCGGGTCGATGGCGCGGAGGGGTTTGCGGCGCGGTCGCGGTCAGGCAGCCAGACGGCGGTGTTGCGACCCATCGCGTCGTAGGTGTATTCGGTGATCCGCAGGTTGGGGTCGGTCGCCTTGATGGGGAGCCCGAGGACCGGGTCGAGGTCGACGATGTCGCTCCACAACAGCGGATTCTTCGTCTCTACCTTGGTGACCGGACCCCCGACGAGCGGGGTGTAGGTGGTGGTGGTCGTCTGCCCCGCGACGTCGGTGGACTCTGTCACGCGACCACGGGCGTCGTAGACGGCCGTGGACTTCTGCTGGTAGGTGCGGGTGCCGCCGCTGAAGCCCGTGATGGCTTCGGTCTTGGTCAGCAGCCCCTTCGTCGGGGTAGTGCCGTAGGCGAGTGAGTCGAAGCTGAACTTCGTGTCGGCGGTGATCTGGCTTGCGGTGGTCGGCGTGGTGGCGCAGGTGCCGATCCAGCCGTGGGTGCGCTTGACCGGGGTCAGGAGCCAGTTCGCGCCCGTGGTGTTGCGGGCGTACTCGGTCTGTACGCAGGCTTCGTCGCCGGTTTTGTCGTCGTCGCCGTTGTCCTGGACGGTCGTCGGCATGCCGTAGTCGCCGTAGGTGGTTGTCGTGCTGGCCCGGCGGACACCGGTGTCGGTGGTGGCCCGGCTGTGGACGGTGGCGACTCGGCTGTAGCGGGCCTCGGCGATCGGGGTGCCCGCGCGGGTCGCGGTGGCGGCCGATCGCCACATGTCGTTGACGGTGGCGGCCAGCACGGTGCTACCGAGCCAGCTGATCTGTTCCCGTGGGGTGCCGGCGTAGTGGTCGTAGTCGTTGACGGCTCCGCCTTCGAGACCTTCGACGGTGCTGGTGCGGGTGCCGCCGCCGGCGAGTTTGTCGCCGTACATGCCCCGGTAGTAGAGCGTTTCGGTCTTGACGCGGTTGGTGCCCTCACCGACGTAGGTGGTGACCTTCGGGTAGCCGCGCCACTGTGACCAGCTCTTGCGGTTGTCCGGGGCGAGGCCGTTGTCCTCGTCGTAGTGCCACAGCGGCTGGTTGCCCGGGTTGCCGTACTCGTAGCTGGTGCGCAGCGGTCGGGCCGCACCGATGGGGTCGATCTGCTGGACCTCACGGACGACGTACTTGTGGAAGTAGTCGGTGATGGGGTCGGTGAAAGCCGGTGGGGTCCACCGGACCGGGTAGCAGAGCAGGGTGTTGCTGTCCAGGGCGCTGGCCGACGGCATTGTTCCGCCCTTGGCGCACTGGCGGTCGCTGTAGGTGACGAAGATCTGCCCGCCGGTCTCAAGCGTGATTAAGTTGACCCGACGCCAGTTCATGGCCAGCGCCCAGTCCGAGCCGGTGGCGTCGACCCGGTTCTGCATCTGGATGCCCTCGAAGGTCACCTCGGGGGCGACGACCGCCTTGGTGTCATCGTTCGGCGTGGTGATCAGAGCGGGGTCGTTCAGGCCGCGGTGGGTGATGCCTTCCAGCCACAGGCCGGCGCGGGTGCCGTCGCCGGGGTCGGGGAACGACTGGCGCAGCGTCCAGGAGTCGGCAGGCTGGTACTTCGACAGGGCGGCCTTCCACACGGAGGTGGTGATCACCGTCGTCCGCTTGGCTGACCAGAAGGTGGGTGAGCCGTTCTGGCAGGGGTTCGTGGAGGCGGTGCACTCCTGGTCCCAGGGGGTGTCCGGCCAGGTGGTGTCGTTCTTGGTCGTGCAGTTTGCCAGGCAACGGTCGGCGTAGGTGAAGGCCACCCGCATCGGCGCGTTCTGGACGTACGGGGATGCTGCGGCGTACTCGGTGTTGTCGCGGTTGTCGGTGCCGTAGTCGATGCGGGTGAGGTAGCCCGCCCGGTCGTATGCGACGGGCGCCGAGGATGCCTTGTTCTTGGCGTAGTAGTTGGTCTCCTTGCTCCACCACAGGGACATGGTGTTGCCGTGGACGTCCTGGATGTAGTCCAGGTTCCAGCGCCACGCCTGCCGCTTGCCGCCGCACTCGGACGCGGCGAAGGTGCTCTGGTGGCACGGCTCGCCGGGGTTGTTGCCGTACACCGGGACGGTCAGCACGGAGTTGGTCGTCGGGCGCGAGGTGCTCCAGCCCGGCAGTTGGTGGCGACCGAACCAGTACTGGGTACCGTTGGCGGTGGTGACCTTCCAGTACTCGTTGTCATTGTCGCCGTTGTTGTAGACCGGGGAGGTCAGCAGCTCGACCTTGGAGCCGTCCTCGCGGCGGGGATGCCACTTGCCGTCGCTGCCCTTGAGCAGTTCGACCGACGACCCACCGAGGGACATGACGGCGTTGTCGGGCCCCCAGCACAGGTCTCCGGTCTTGACGGTGTTGTTCGCGCCGGAGCTGTCCATGTCATCGGCGCATGCCTTGTACTGGCGCTCAATGAATCCCGGCGAGTAGTCGAAGCCCTCACCGATCATCCCGGGTTGGTTGTTCGTCGCCGCCTGCCTGCCGTCGACCGCCTGGGAGGAGTACGACAGGGCGAGGCTCGGGGCGGGGCCGCCCGGGCCGGGCGGGGTCCTCATCGGGTAGGACCAGTTGAAGCCACCGGTGGAGCCGCCGTGGCTCCATGAGGACGACGGCGCGAGGCTCGACGCGGTGAAGCTGCCGGCACCACCGGACGGGCCTGCCGCCAACGCGATCAGCGTCCCGCTCGTCGCGGTGGACGGGACCATCCCGTAGCGCTTCGCATCCGCTCTCGACATGGCGGGTCGGATCGGCCCTGCCGGCACCGAGGCCGACACGGTGCGGTCTCGCACCGCGTTGCGGGACTCAAGCGGCGTCACGAGGCAGTTCTTGGCCTCCGGTGAGGTCAGTGCACACTCGGGCACGCGCACGAGGCGTACCCGCGATGACCAGTCGGCGCCGAACGCGCTGGCGAAGGTCGAGTAGTCGACCGTCACTTCGACCTGGCCTTCCGACTGCCCGCCGTCGTTGCGGCTCACTCGGATGAGTAGGCCGCCACGCAAGCCAGCCCTCTCCGCAGTGGCCTGTGGCAGCACCTGGACCCGTACCTTGCCCGGAACTGCCGCCGCCGGACGGCGTGCCGAGTCGGAGCCTGGGGGTGCGATTGCCACCGGGAGCGATCCGGCACGGACCGGCTTCGAGGTGGCCGTCCGCGCTTCCGTCGCAGGTAGGGTCACTTCGGCGGTTCCCGCCACCGGCCACACCGGTGAGGGGCGTTGGATCTTGTTGGCTGCGGCCTCAGCGTCCGGCGCCGGCTTCGCGGTCTTGACCGGGTGAAGGGGCACCGACTCGTAGCGCTGCGGTTTGAGCAGCTCGGCGGTGGCCTCTGGTCGCGCCTGCGCCGGGATCTGCCCGCCGACAGTCGCCAACGCCATGGCGAGCACGATCACTGCGGCGGTCAGTGGGCGCCGGGGCAGCAGTGGGGGAATGTGTGGTCGGTGCCGGGCCGGGTGTACCGGCCGGCGGGGTCTGACGGTGGCCATGGTGTCCTTTCGCCTGAAGGGCTGCGCGCCGTGCTGGCATCCACGGCGGTGGGTGGGAGCCGGGAGCCGGGGCGCGCCTCGTCTGCTCCTGCTGGCCAGAGCCGCATGGCAGTCGTTGTTCGCTCGGCTCTGCCGGGGATGGGGTCAGTGCCGCTGGCCTTCCACCATTGAGCTGGGGCCAGCCGGGCAGGACGTGTACGACCCTGCCGCCGGCCGTAGCAGTGCAGAGGGCAGCGATACGGCCGGGCGGCAGGTGTCCACGTGTCAGGCCAGGCGGCTCAGCCCTCGTTCATGTCGGTGAGGATGTCGCCCTCGGACAGCAGCCCCTGCCAGGCACGGACCCGGTCGACGGTGCCGCCGTTCACGAAGTAGGAGCTCTTCGCCTTGCCGACGTGGAACACCGAGGAGCTGTTCCAGGTGACGGTGTTGGCGCGGGTACCCTGCAGGACGCCGTTGACGTACAACCTGAGCTCTCGGGCAGTAGCGTCGTACCGGGCTACGACGTGCGTCCACGTGTCCAGCTGGGCAGGGTTGACGGAGAGGACGTACTGCCAAGTCGCGGTGCCGGTGTCCACTGACGGGATCGTGATGCACCACTTGTCGGTGGGGTCGTCGTACATCAGGTAGAAGGCGGCGCGTGTGGCACCGTCCTGCGCCAGGACCGCCTGGTGGTCGGCCGTGGTGACCTTGACCCACGCGGCGACGGTGAACGACTGGTCGGTGCGCAATACGGATGCTGCGGTGTCTGCGGAGCCGGGGCTGCCGTTGACCAGCAGGCCGGTCGAGCCGTTGTATCCGCCTTCCATCGCCCAGTCAGTGGCGGGGGCGTCGGCCAGGGTCAGCGGGCGCTGGTATCCCGATGCGTCGCCCTCCTGGCGGGGTGCTTCGGTGTCGACGTCCTCCATGTCCCAGGCTCCGACCTTGACAGCCGCGACCAGCGGCGCCAGGTCGAGCTCCGGGTCGATGACGCGGTCCCATACTGACACCTCACTGATCGCGCCGTTCCAGTGCGCCACATCGGTGCTGTTCCAGCGTTCACGGCCGAGGGTGATCGTGCCGCCGGCGTTGAAGGTCCGGGGAACCGTGCCGGTGCTGACCTTCGTGCCGTTGACGTAGAGCAGCAGCTTTCCGCCGGCTGCGTCATACACGCCGGCCACGTGGGTCCACACGCCCGTGACCGCTATCGGCCCGAAGATGTTGGTGAAGGCGGTGGCTCCGAGGTTCTCCTCCATGACCCCGAACGTCCAGCGGTTGTCGCCCCACTTGCGGAGCATGAACGAGTCGGTGGCGCTCGCGGGAGACCCGGCGATCTCCATCAGCCCATCGGCGTCGGGTCGCACCCAGGCGGCGACCGAGTAGCTTCGGGACGTGTCCAGGCCGACGTTGGCGCTCGCGTAGTCGTTGACGCCGTCGAACTTGACCGCCCAGTCCTTGCCGCGGGACTTGTGCGTGCCGGTGATCCGCGAGTCGGTCCAGGTGGGCCCGTTGGTCAGGGTTGCGGAGGCCCCGCCGACCTCTGCGGGTGGGGCCAGCGAGGTCCCTGTTCCCTCGTCCATCGCCCACTGCGCCTTCGGTAGGGAAGCGATGTTGACGAGGAAGTTGTAATCCAGTGCGCCACTGGGGTTCCCGGCCTGGTCGCGACTCACGACGGTCAGCACGTTGTTGCCAATGAGCTCCGGGGTGATCCACACAGTTGCCGAGCCGCCGAGGGTGGGTGCCTTGACGATGGACTCGGCGCCACCGTTGAGGCGGTACACGTAGTCGTAGACGCCCGTGGCCCCGTTGGGCGAGAACGTGAAACGCCCGGAGTATCCGATCCCGCCCTGGGCGTCCACGTTCGTGCCCAAGGGCGGGGACGCCGGGTACAGGCCGTCGGCGGTTGCCACGGCCGGGACGGCCTCGGGTGACGACGTGTCGATGTCGAGCTCACACCACGGTGACGCGTTCGAGCTACCGCCGAGGGTGTCTTTGGTCTGTACCTGCCACCGGTAGCGGTCCCCGTTCGCGGTGCTCACGGTGAACTGCACCTCGGCCGTGGCCCCGGGCGCGACGCCGGAGTCGGTCTTTGGCCACCCCGTCGCCGCCGCCCACGTGCTGGTCGTCGCGTTCCACTTCTGCACGGTGAAAACGCCCGAGAGGCTACCGCCCTTGCTGCCGTCGGGGTCCGTAAGCGTCGCCTTCAACCAGGGCGCGGAGGAGTTGATCACGGGACGTGAGGTGCCTGTGACGCAGGCCTTCGCGGGCGCGGTGTACCCGGTGTGAGTGGTCATCTGTCCGGCGGTCGGTGTGGTGGGGCTGGTGTTGTACTCCACCGTCAGCTTCGTCATCGCCGGGTCGAACTTCTTCCACCAGTTGCCGGTGGTCTCGGAAGTGCCGTCGGACTGGCGGGTCGACAACGCCAGGGTGTAGTTGTCCTGGCCGATTGCCGCGGCTACGTCGTTCTTCAGGTTGGTGCTGGTGAACTCCATGGGCAGGTCCGGCTGCGGGTCATTGGGGCAGCTCGGCGCGGCCGGGGGCTTGTGGGCGTGTCCCGACCGCTCATCCAGCCACAACGCCAGGTTCGGCCCGTCCCACGTCTGCTTGCCCGAGGTGGCGAGATCAGCCGACCGCCACAGGTTGACCGGGGTGTTGGCGCAATCCCACGAATGAGTCATCTCGGTCAGGAACTTCACCGACCGGATCGCCTTGCCGGACAGGCTCGTCAGGTTGAACCGGAAGAAGGACCGGAAGGTCCCCGCGCCGGTCGGCTCCTTGCCCACCCGGGCGACGCCGTCGTCCCGCGTCAAGTTCTCCGAGCCCGTGTAACCCCACTTCGCCTTGTTGATGGTCGTCCACGGATCGATGACGACCGGGTACACGGTGTCTGGCCCCCGAAGCAGGTCCAGGTCCGGCCGGATCACCAGATCCGTACCCTCGATTCCGGTCGGCAACTCGGCCTGTTCAGCTAGATCCGGGGCAGCGCGAACGACGTCGCGCTGCTGTTGAGCCGCAGCGGCCTTTGCCGCCTGCGTCGTCGCCCCACCGCTCGTGGACGAGTCCCACATCAGAGCGTTTCCGCTCGACAGGACTGCTACGCCAGCTCCGTCGACCACCTCGAACCCGCCGCCGCTGCGGTCGCGCGGGGTCAACCCGGGCGTGGTCAACGGCATGCGAAGTTCCTGGAGCGCAGGATTGGCCGCTGCCTCAGCCGACTTCACCACCACGGCCCACGTGAACCCGTCTGCCAGTGCGCGCACCCGAAGGTCAACCTCTGGCCACACCGACTCGTACACGGCCGTGTCGCCCTCCAACCGAGGAGCGGGCAACGGGCCAGGCCAGCCGAGGCTTACCTCGCTGCTGTCGCCGATCGGCAGCCGCACGGCCGGAGTGGCACCACCAGTCGAGAAGGCAACTCTGGCCAGCGTCGCCACGGGGACGACTCCCCGGTCTGCCGTCATCCGCAGGGTCGTGTCGATCTGCCGCCACGCACCGTCGGTCCCGCGGGTCCAGCGAGGAGTCGCGTAGGACTCCAGCAACAGCGAACCTTCCGGAGTCGCCAAGACCCGCGACAACTCCGACCTCAAGTCCGTCACCTCTACGGGCGAGCCCGAACGCTCCGCCGCCGCCAACGCCACCGCCTCGGCTGACGTGGCCGCCGAAGTGGTCTCGGCTGCCACCGCCGGTGCCGGCGTCGCCGAGACCTGAACACTCACCGCCGCACTGCCAGCGACAACAGCGGCTGTCAGCCCCCATGCCGTTCTGCGGACACGCGTCATCGACCAACGACGTCGCACGTCGCCTCCCCCAAGATTGAATTCGACTGAAGCTAAGGCTCGGCACTCTTCGCGTCAATACCCCTACAAGGCGTAACGGTGTGTAACGCGAGCCACGTTCATATGCGGCATGTGGTCTGGATTCTTCTGCCCGTGAGTGATCGTCTGGCCTGGCAACTCTCAGCCGCAGAGGGGGTCCCGGTGCTGCGAAGGATGAGAGCGACTCGGGGCCGCCCGACCAAGATCGGCGGGGCCCTGGCTGTCTCGACCGGCCAGGGCATCACGCGGCCAAGTCCCGTTCGCCGGGCGTAGTCTTCCAGCGGATCGATCCGGGTGCCGCACCACGTGAGGCGGGAGCTTGCGATACTCTGCGCCGACAACTGCTTCGGAAAGCGGCGCACATGATGGGAAGACCGTCGATCGGCGGCGCACGTTACACTGCGATGTTCGGCATCCTCGTCATGGTGGCCTTGCTGGGCGCGGTTGGATGTTCGCCCTCTGCGGACACCGTCGAGTCACGGACCTCCACCCCGCCTTCGCCCAGCCTCAGTCCTGCGGCGATGCGACTCGACAAGCCGGAGAAGCTGCTTGGACGGTGGAACGAATCAGTCGATCGACGACTGATCGGGCTGGCCGAGAAGAACATGGGCGCCTTCAAGGGTTTCGTCCAGGGAGAGCCGACAAGCGCGGTAGGCACCGCCTACGTCGTGGCGAAGGAGCGCCGATCTCCCGAACGCGGGCTCTATCGCGATGACGATCGGTTCATCCTCCTCAGTGGGGTGTCCGGAACCGTCACCGCGCCGGACGCGGTGTTGGACGCGGTGTTCGCCGGACTGACGGCTGTCGACGAGGTGAAGCCGGTCCCGTCCGGTCCACTCGGCGGGAAGGCCCGGTGCGGTACGGGTCAGAGCAAGGATCTCCGCGTCGATGTCTGCGTCTGGGCTTCCGCGCAGACCCTCGGCATGATCCACTTCGGCGGTCTCACCCAAGCCGACGACCCAGGCGAGATGTTCAGGCAAATCCGTTCCCAGACTGAGCACCCAGCAAGATAGAACGGGCCGGAGGCTTCCGGAGCAATGCTCGAAACCTGTGGATGAGCGTCGGGAGGCGTACCCTCCCGACGAGTTCCAAGCCAGGAATCGAGTAGAGCCCGCGCGCCAACGCGG
>NZ_JBHUVA010000121.1:0-12993 GCF_042670805.1 Micromonospora sp. NPDC057141
CACCGGCCCGGGCCGGTGCACCGCCGCGCGTCGTTGGCCGCTGCACCTCACTGACGTACGGTGACGACCCTGGAGGCCATTCACGGTCCCGGCAACGTCACCGTCCGCAACCTTCTCAGGACCCCGCCACGCACTGCCCCACCCCCCTTTGCTCTGCACCCACAGGCGCAGCACCTGCATGCATCAGGCATAATAGATTGAAATGGATGCCGCAGCGGCGGAATCACCCGTTGCTCATCGTGATCTGCTGCGTATATGGGTGCAGAGCAAAGGGCGACGGAGGGGTGACGCTTCCACGCCCAGACGTCGCTCTCCGTAACGACAGGCCGACGGATCGGGGCGGCAGGGCCGTCGCCGACGCGGACGGCCCGCAGCGCCACGACTCTGGGGCGCTGCGGGCCGTCCTGACGAGGGGCCGGTGGGTCAGTTGCCCCACTCGAAGTTGGGCTCGACCGCCTCGGCGATGCGGAACCGGCCGCCCGGCGCGAGGGCCTCGCTGCCGCGCTCGGTCACCACGTGCTTGCCGAAGCCGCCGACCAGCGGCCGGCCGACGTCGCGCTTGAGCCACAGCCGCAGCAGGTGGCGGCGGCGCTCCGGCTCGGGGAAGTCGACGTAGCCGGTGCGCGAGTGCAGGGCGGCGTAGTTGAGCAGCCACTGCACGTCCCCGGGCTGGAAGTCCATGTCCAGGGCCAGGCCGGGGGCCTGGGACACCTCGTCGTAGAGGTGCAGCAGCTCGATCTGCTCCTCGGTGAGCCGGGGCACCTCCGGGTAGTCCTGCGCCGAGAAGATCATCGAGCTGCCGGCGTACGTGCTGAAGGTGCCGTCGACGTAGCTGCAGATGGGCGAGGTGTAGGTCCGGGCCGGGGCGTCGGGGTCCTGCCGGTGCCAGTCCCAGTGCCACGGCTCGAACAGCAGAGGCGCGAGGTCCGGCCGGCGGCGCAGGATCTCGTTGTAGATGGTGGTGCCGCTGACCAGGCTGCTCGCCCCGCCGGCCTTGGCGGCGCGCAGGCACATCAGCGCGACGACGTCGGAGCTGTCGGAGTGGAACGGGAGCCGGTCGCGCACCCGCGACGGCAGCGCCGACGGGTCGTCGAGGGTCTTGTTGGAGGTGGCGATGACGTGGTCGAGCACGTCGCCCATCTGGTTCTGCCCCATCGGCACGCCGAGGTGCAGCCCCATCAGGTAGAAGATCGCCCCGGCGAGGGTGTCGCCGTACGCCTCCGTGCGCAGCCCCCGGATCAGGATGAAGCCGCGCCCGGAGTCGAGCTGGCGGGCGCACTCCTCGTTGAGCCCGACGCAGGCCGGCAGCGGGTAGTCGGCGGCGGTCACGGTACGCAGGTCGGGGTTGTCGGCGACGAACCGTCGGCCGACGGTCTCCAGTTCGTCGAGCTCGGTGTCGCTGAGCTTGTAGACCCACTCGGTCGAGGTGCGCAGCTCGTCGCCGCGCCAGGCGGACGGGCCGGAGATGGGGGCGAGGTCGATTGCGGTGGTCATGATGATGCGCTCCGAGGGTCGGTTCTGACGGGTACGGGTCGGTGCCCCGGCGCGGCTGTGCGCTGGCCGGGCGATCGACGGTGGGGGCGGCCTCGCCGCCGGAACTCCGGCGGCGGGGCGGCCCGTCAGAAGGGGGTCTGCGGATCCCCGGCGGCGGTCCCGGGGCGCATGCCCTCTCGCGGCGGGTGTACCCGCAGCGGCTCCTCGTAACCGCGCACCAGCAATCCAGCGCCTTGCGGAACTCGGATCATGGCGTCTCCTGCGGCTGACGGTGTCGCCCCAGGCTAGGACAGCCCCGGGGCAACGTCAAGAGAGACGGCATCTCGCAATCTGACGGCCAAACCTGGAGGGCAACCCCTCGCCGCCGCGCGGAATCTAAGACATTTCCCATATGTATTGGCGAACATCGATTCTGGTCGCCGCGCAGGGCGGCAGGTCAGACGAGGAGCAACCCATGCCCGTACGACAGCCCGACACGATCGACAGCGCGACACCCCGCCCGGTCAGCACCCTCCCCGCCGAGCCGGACGGCTGGCGAGGCCCCCTGCTGGACCATCTTCCACCGCGCGAGCGCCGGCTCTTCCACCGGTTCGGCCAGGGGCCGGAGGTGCCCGTGCCCGACCTACGCATCCACCAGGCGTTCGAACGCTGGGCCGCCGCCACGCCGGACGCCGTCGCGGCCGAGCACCTCGGCGCGACGATCAGCTACCGCGAGCTGGACCGCCAGGCCAACCGGCTCGCGGCCCGGCTCGCCGACCTCGGCGTACGGGCCGGGGACGCCGTGGGCGTCTTCGCCAGCCGCTCGCTGCCCATGCTGGTGGGGATCCTGGCCACGCTGAAGGCCGGCGCGGCCTACGTCCCGCAGGACGTCCGGATCACCCCGGCCCGGCAGCTGCGGCAGGTCGCGACGACCGCCCGCTGCCGGGTGGTGCTGACCACGGCCGCAGCCCTGGACGCGGTGCCGGCGCTGCCCGGCGTGACGCGGCTCGCCGTCGACGAGGTGATGGCGCAGCCGCTGCCGCCCGGCCGGCACGTGACCGCCCCCGGCACCGACCGCCCGGTGGTCGCCGACGACGGGTGCTACGTCCTGTTCACCTCCGGCACCACCGGCACCCCGAACGGCGTCACCGTCACCCACGGCAACGTGGCCAACCTCCTGCTCACCGCGCCGGGAAACCTGGGGATCCGGCCGGGCCGGCGGGTGGCCCAGCTGCTCAACGTCGCCTTCGACATGGCCGCCTGGGAGATCCTCGGCTGCCTCGCCAACGGCGGCACCCTGCTCGTACGCGACCGCGACCTCACCGCCACCGCCGCGCGCGCCGACGTGGTGATCGCCACCCCGTCCGTGCTCGGGCGCATCGACCCGGACCGCTGCGACCGGGTCCGCGTGGTCGCCGTGGCGGGTGAGCCCTGCCCGCGCCCGCTGGCCGACCGCTGGGCCGCCGGCCGCGCCTTCCACAACTGCTGCGGGCCGACCGAGACCACCATCGTCAACACCATGCACCGCCACCGGCCCGGCGCGGCGCTCACCATCGGCCGGCCCACGCCGAACAACACCGTCTACGTCCTCGACGCCGACGGGCGGCCGTGCCGCATCGGCGAGGTCGGCGAGATGTGGGCCGGCGGCGGCTGCGTCTCCGCCGGCTACCTGGACAACGACGCGCTCAACGCCGAGCGGTACGCCCCCGACCCGTTCCTGGGCGCCGGCCGGCTGATGTTCCGCACCCGCGACCGGGGCCGCTGGACGCCCGACGGGGAGCTGGAGCACCTGGGCCGCACCGACGACCAGGTGAAGGTCCGGGGCTTCCGGGTCGAGCTGGACGCGGTCTCCGCCGTGCTGGAGGCGGTGCCGGGCTGCCGGCAGGCGGTAACCCTCAAGCTGACCGACCGCGACCTCGTCTCCTTCGTCGCCCCGGCGGAGCTGGACCATCAGCGGTGCCGGGACGCGGTGGCCGCCGCCCTGCCCTACTACTGCGTGCCGGCCGCCGTGCACCCGCTGCCGGAGCTGCCGATGACCGGGCGCGGCAAGGTCGACCGCGACACGCTGCGCCGGCTCGCCCTCGACCTGCGCTGGCAGTGGGCACACATCGAGGAGGCGGCGGCATGACCACCACTCCCCTCCGGCCGCAGCCGGTCCCGCCCGCGCACCCTCGTACCGTCGCGGCGACCGCCCCCGGCGACGCGCCGCCGCCACCGCTGTCGGCGCTGCGCCGGCTCCTCGCCCACCCCCGGTTCATGCACCACCACCGCCTGGTCGCGGCGGTGCTCGCGGCCAATGCCGCGCTGCTGGCGTACGGGCTGACCACCGGCTGGTGGCGCGGCCCCGGCGGGGCCGAGGCCCTCGGCGCGGCCGCGCTGGCCAACGTCGCGCTGGCGGTGCTGGTGCGCCAGCAGTACGTGGTCAACCTGTTCTTCTGGCTGGCCACCCGGGCGCCGACCCGGTGGCCCCTGCGGATCCGCTGGACGCTCGGCAAGGTCTACCACTTCGGCGGGCTGCACGTCGGTGGGGCGCTGGCCGGCACCGCCTGGTACCTCGGGCAGCTCGGCGCGCTGACCGCCGCCGGCCGTGGGGGGCCGGGCGGGGCGGGGTCGCTGGTCACCGGGTACGCCGTCGCCGGCCTGCTGCTCGCGGTCGTCGGCACCGCCCTGCCGCCGGTGCGGTCCCGCCGGCACGACCTGTTCGAACGCACCCACCGCCTCGGCGGCTGGGCGGCCCTGCTGCTGCTGTGGGCGCAGGCCGGGTTCCTGGCCGGCGGGCCGGTCGCGCTGGCCGCCTCCCCGCAGGGCTGGGTGCTCGCGGTGCTGACCGCCAGCATCGCCCTGCCGTGGCTGCGGCTGCGCCGGGTGCCCGTCGTGGTCGAGCGCCCCTCGTCGCACGTGGCGCTGGTGCACTTCGATCACGGGGTGACGCCGTTCCCCGGCTCGTCCACCGCGGTCAGCCGCAGCCCGCTGTGGGAGTGGCACTCCTTCGCCAACGTGCCGGCGCCGGGGCGCAGCGGCTTCCGGCTGACCGTCTCCCGGGCCGGCGACTGGACCGGCCGGTTCATCGACGACGCGCCGCAGCGGGTCTGGGTGAAGGGGATCAGCACGGCCGGGGTGGCGAACATCGAGACCCTGTTCCGGCGGGTGGTCTACGTGGCCACGGGCAGCGGCATCGGCCCGGTGCTGCCGCACCTGCTGGCCGAGCAGGTGCCGGCCCGCCTCGTCTGGGTGGCCCGCCGGCACCGGGAGACCTTCGGCGACGCGCTGGTCGACGAGATCCTCGCCCACCAGCCCGACGCGCTGCTGTGGGACACCGCCCGCGACGGCAAGCCCGACATGCTGCGGCTGGCCTGGCAGGCGTACCGCGAGTTCGACGCCGAGGCGGTCATCTGCATCTCGAACCGCCCGCTGACCTGGCAGGTGGTGCAGGGCATGGAGGAACGCGGCGTCCCCGCGTACGGCGCGATCTGGGACTCCTGACCGGGACGACGCCGGCCGGCTCACAGTGCGCCGATCTGGTAGCCGAGCCCGTGTACGGTGCGCACCACCCCGTCGCCGAGCTTGCGCCGCAGGTAGTGCACGTACGTGTCGACCATCGCCTCGGTGCGGTCGGCGCCGAAGACCCGCCCGCGCAGCTGGCTGCGGCTGTGCACCATGCGGGGCTGGGTGGCGAGCAGCCGGATCAGCTCGAACTCCCGCCGGCTGAGCGTCACCTCCCGGCCGTCGGGCAGCCGCACCCCGCGCTGGGCCAGGTCGAGCTGCCCGGCCCCGATGGGGATCAGCTCCGCGCCGTCGAAGCGGCGGCGGGTCAGCGCCCGGACCCGCGCCATCAGCTCCGCCACCTCGAAGGGCTTCGGCAGGTAGTCGTCGGCCCCGGCGTCCAGGCCCCGGATCCGTTCGGTGGGGTCGGCCAGGGCGCTGAGCATGAGCACCCGGGCGGCGATCGCGCAGCGCCGCAGCCGGATGAGCAGGTCGACGCCGTCGATGGCGGGCAGCCGCCGGTCGAGCATGATCACCTGGTACCGGCCGCGCAGGGCCAGGTGCAGGCCCCGCTGGCCGTCCCGGGCCAGGTCGATCCGGTACCCTGCCCCGCTGAAGAGCTCGACCAGCATGTCGGCCAGTTCCGCGTCGTCCTCGACAAGGAGCAGCGGGCCGTGCGCCGGGGCCGGCGAGTCGTTCATTTGTTTATGGTCGCACCGAAAGCTGGAAAGGTTGACCGGCGGAATTCTCCGCCGTCAGGACCCGGTCATCTCGTGCTCCTGGCCCGCCCGGTCGCGGTTGGCCCGCCAGCAGAAGGGCCACCGGAAGCCGGCGGGGTCGCCGTCCGCCGGCGGCGCGCCGGCCCCCGCCCCGTCGCGCACCGGCAGCCGTACGGTGAAGGTGGCCCCCGCCCCCGGCCGGCCGGCGGCGCTGATCGTGCCGCCGTGCGCGGTGACCACCTCGCGGATCAGGGCCAGCCCGAGCCCGACGCGGCGGTCCCCCGAGCCGGGGCCCCGGTGGAACCGGTCGAAGATCCGGTCCGCGTGCCGGGGGTCGAACCCCCGGCCGGAGTCGCCGACGACCAGCTCGACGTGGCCCGGGGCGCAGAGCCGCAGCCGCACCTCGACGCGGCCACCGGCCGGGGTGTGGTTCAGGGCGTTGGCCAGCAGCTCCGCCACCACCCGGCGCAGCGCGGGCCCGACACCGCGCACCGGAACGGGGGCGTCGGCGCCGGTCAGGGTGAGCGTCACGCCGTGCTCGGCGGCGCGCGGCGCATCGGCCTCGATCGCCTCGGCGACGAGCGCGGCGAGGTCGACCATGGCCGGTGGCCGGGCCACCGACGTCGTGTCGGCCAGCCGGGCCGACAGGAGCAGCTCGTCGACGATCTCCCCCAGCCGCCGGGTGGTGTCCAGCAGCCGGTCCAGGTCCGCCCGGTCCGTGTCGTGGCCGGAGTGCGCCGCGCGCCGTGCCAGCAACTGCGCCGCCGTGTGCACCCGGGTGATCGGGGCACGCAGCTCGTGGCTGGCGTCGGCGACGAAGCGACGCTGCCGGTCGAGCGCCTCGGCCAGCGGCAGCACCGCCGCGCGGCGCAACCGCAGATCCGTCAAGGTCGCCGCGGCCAGGACCGTCACCGCGGCGAGCGCAATCCCCCAGAGCAGGTAGCGCCGCTCGGCGAGCTGGAAGCGGGCGTCGAAGACCACCTGGACGACCTCGTCGCCGCGCAGCTGCGTACGCACGTGGTAGACGGTGCCGTTGCGGGCGACCTGGCTGACCTGCGGCCGGCCGGTGCGGGCCACGGCGTGGATCGCCTCGTGCCTCGGGAAGCCGGCCGGGGGCGCGCCGGCGTGCCCCGTGTCGCTCGCGCCGCCGAAGATCCAGGTGCAGCCGGACGGGTCGGCCGGGCGGCCGTGCAGCACCGCCCAGTCGAGCTCGTGGCGGATCTTCGCCTGCTGGAGGTGCAGCAGAGCGGCGTACGCGACGCCCCCGAGCAGGGCCAGCAGGGCAACGACCAGCAGGCCGACGGTCAGCCCGGTGCGGGGTCGGGCGCGGCGCGCGGCCGACCGCCCGTCGTCGGTCAGCGGCACCGCGCTATCGCCCCCCGCCCCCCTGCGGGGACGTGGCCCCCTCTGCCAGCGCGCCTATCGACCCGCACCCATCGAAGATGGCACATCACCGATCGGATCGGAAGGGATCACCGAGCGTCCTCCCGGATGGCGGGCCCGCCCGCCGCCCAGCGGCGGGCCAGCTCGGCGCAGACCAGCAGCTGGAGCTGGTGGAACAGCATCAGCGGCAGCAGCACCAGGCCGACGGTCTGCGGGCTGAACAGCACCGCCGCCATCGGCAGCCCCGTCGCCATGCTCTTCTTCGACCCGCAGAAGATCGCGGTGATCCGGTCGGGCCGGGCGAAGCCGAGCAGCCGCGCCGCCCCGGACGTGGCGAGCAGGACCACCAGCAGCAGCGCCGCCAGCACCCCGAGCAGCGCCAGCAGCCGGCCGGGCGAGGTGCGCTGCCAGACCCCGGCGACCACCCCGGCGCTGAACGCGGTGTAGACGACCAGCAGGATCGACCCCCGGTCGACGAGGGTGAGCAACCGCTTGTGCCGGCCCATCCAGCCGCCGAGCCAGGGCCGCAGGGCCTGCCCGGCGGCGAACGGCAGCAGCAGCTGGGCCACGATCTCGAGGGCCGATCCCGCCGAGAAGCTCACCGCGCCGGTGCCGGCTAGCACCACGCCGGCCAGGACCGGCGTGAGCAGCACGCCGGCCACGTTGGAGAAGGAGGCGCTGAAGATGGCGGCCGGCACGTTGCCGCCGGCCATCGAGGTGAACGCGATCGACGACTGGACGGTGGACGGCACCACGCACAGGAACAGCAGCCCCTGGTAGAGCTCCGGCGTCAGCACCCCGGGCTGCAACACCCGGGCTGCCAGCCCGAGCAGCGGGAACAGCACGAAGGTGCTGGACAGCACCAGGGCGTGCAGGCGCCAGTGGCGCGCGCCGGCCCACGCCTCGCCGGGCGAGATGCGGGCGCCGTAGAGGAAGAACAGCAGCCCGATGGCGAGCGTGGTGACCACGGACGCGCCGTCGGCGAACCGGCCCCGGGCCGGCAGCACGGTAGCGACCGCCAGGGTCGCCAGCAGCGCCAGGATGTAGGGGTCGAGCGGGATCCGGGCCAGCCAGCGGCGCACGATCGCCCCTTTCCCGACAGTCGCCACAATTCGAGACAGCGTCTCGTCATGCGATGCTGCTATGGGCGGCGGGGCGGCGTCAAGGACTGCGGCAATGGTCACACGCCCCGACCCGGCGCGCGGCGCGGCACGGTCAGGACAGCGACGCCGGGAACCGCTCCCACACCCGGTGCCCGGCCAGCAGCCGCTGCACGGCCGCGAGGGCGTCGTCGCCGGAGTCGCCCGCGACCACCCCCGGGGTGCCGACCA
The DNA here is from genome assembly GCF_042670805.1 of Micromonospora sp. NPDC057141. Taxonomy (NCBI): domain Bacteria; kingdom Bacillati; phylum Actinomycetota; class Actinomycetes; order Micromonosporales; family Micromonosporaceae; genus Micromonospora; species Micromonospora sp. NPDC057141. The sequence continues at coordinate 8,390 of NZ_JBHUVA010000121.1, forward strand.
CCCCCGCCAACTCCAGCACGGTGACGCCCGCCCCCCACGCGCCGATCGCCTTGGCGTGCCGCCAGCACTCCTGCACCAACAGCAGCACGCGGGGGTCGACGGTCGACGGGGCCGCCGCGCCCGCGTCGGCGTCGTGCGCGGGCAACGCGTCCGGCGCGGGCCCGGGTGCCCCGGCCAGCAGCAGCGCGTCGAACTCGACCGACCGGCCGGTGGCGAAGGTCCGCTGCACCGGCAGCCCGCCCACGGTGCCGCCGTGCGGGGCGATCAGCAGCGGCACCATCCCGGCCGCGAAGACGGCCCGCTGCACGTGGCCGACCCCGTCGAGACCGCCGTCGGGGTCGACGACGATCCCGACCGTACGACCGTCCGCCGGCCACTGGCGGCCGACCTGCGACAGCGCGGGGCTGGGCACGACGTCGGCGAGCGGCACGGTGGGCTCCGGTGCGGGCAGGCCCAGCCCGGCGGCGACCTGCGCGCACAGCACCGGGTCGATGTTCGCCAGGCAGGCGAGCTGCCGTTCCCGGATCGCCTGGTGATAGCACTTGCCCAGCTCGAAGGTGTAGGCGCGGACGATGTGCTCCTGCTCCACCGGCGACATGCTCAGCCAGAACAGGCGGGCCTGGCTGAAGTGGTCCTCGAACGAGACCGGGTTCGCGCGTACCTTCGGCGCCTGCGTCACCGTCACCGGCACGTCGACGAACGCGCCCTCGGCGTCGCCGGCCGGGAACGGGTTGCCGCCGTCGAGGGAGTTCGGCCGGTACGGCGCGACGCCCGCGTGCACCGCCTGCTGGTGGAAGCCGTCGCGGAGCATGTCGTTGACCGGGGCATGCGGGCGGTTGATCGGGAGCTGGGAGAAGTTCGGCCCGCCGAGCCGGGTGAGCTGCGTGTCGACGTACGAGAAGAGCCGGCCCTGCAACAGCGGGTCGTTGGTGACGTCGATCCCCGGCGGCAGGTGGCCCACGTGGAAGGCGACCTGCTCGGTCTCGGCGAAGAAGTTCGTCGGCGTCCGGTTGAGCGTGAGCCGCCCGATCGGCTGCACCGGCGCGAGTTCCTCGGGCACGATCTTCGTGGGGTCGAGCAGGTCGATCCCGGCGAACGTCTCCTCGGGCGTGTCGGGGAGGACCTGCACGCCGAGCTCCCACTCGGGGTACGCCCCCGCCTCGATCGCGTCGTGGAGGTCCCGGCGGTGGAAGTCCGGGTCCACGCCACCGAGCAGCTGCGCCTCCTCCCAGGTCAGGGAGTGCACGCCCAGCTGCGGCTTCCAGTGGAACTTGACCAGCACGGTCTCCCCGGCGGCGTTGACCAGCCGGAAGGTGTGCACGCCAAAGCCCTCCATCGTGCGGTACGAGCGCGGAATCCCCCGGTCGGACATGTTCCACATCGTGTGGTGCTGCGCCTCGGTGTGCAGGGAGACGAAGTCCCAGAACGTGTCGTGCGCGCTCTGCGCCTGCGGGATCTCCCGGTCGGGGTGCGGCTTGCCGGCGTGGATGATGTCGGGGAACTTGATCGCGTCCTGGATGAAGAAGACCGGCATGTTGTTGGCGACGAGGTCGAAGGTGCCCTCGTCGGTGTAGAACTTCGTCGCGAAGCCCCGGGTGTCGCGGACCGTGTCGGCCGAGCCACGCGAGCCGAGCACGGTGGAGAACCGCACGAACACGACGGTCTCGCGGCCCTTGGCGAGGAAGCCCGCCCTCGTGATCGGCTCGGCGGTGCCGTAGCCGACGAAGACGCCGTGCGCCCCCGCCCCCCGGGCGTGCACGACGCGCTCGGGGATGCGCTCGTGGTCGAAGTGGGTGATCTTCTCGCGGAAGTGGTGGTCCTGGAGCAGGATCGGGCCGCGCGGGCCGGCTTTGAGCGAGTGGTCCGTGTCGCGCAGCCGCGCCCCCTGGGCCGTGGTGAGGTAGGCGCCCTGCTGGCCGTTCGCGGTCGGTGGCGCACCCGTCGCCGCACCGGTCGGGGTACGGGTCTCGGGAGCGCCCTGCTCCCTTTTCGGTGGCAGCGGGTCGTGCGGCGTCGTCGGCTCCCCGACGGCCGGCGGGGCGCTGCCGGGCGCGCCGGGGACGTCCGGGGTCAGGACGTCGGCGACCTTCCCCGCGGCGGCCTCGACGACATCCTTGACCGCCTTGGCGGGCTTGCGGGCACTCATCTGGACGGGTACCTCCGGAAGCGGCGATGAACGGCATCCGGGTCGTACCCTGCTGGGGTCGAACAAAACGGACCAGGCGGGTGGGCGTCGCCCGGTCAGTCGGCCCAGCGCCCGGTCAGCACTGCGGCGCCGGCGCCGGCGAGCTCGGGCAGGGCCACCCGCCGGCCGGTCAGCGTGAGCAGCAGCGCCTCGCCGGTCCCCCGGACCACCGGGCCCTCGCCGGCCGCCCAACCCAGGTCGGTGGCCTCGAACCGCAACCCGGCGGCCCGGCGGCGGTCGACGAAACCGACGGCCCGGCCGCCGGCCAGGAAGTCCAGCGACGTACGCAGCCGGTGCGGGTCCAGGTCGACGGGCAGGCCCAGCGGGCGGCGGATGTCCTGCCCGTGCACCTGCACGTCGGTGAGCTGGCCCAGGTACCCGACCACGGGCGGCCGGAACGGGTGCTCCGCGTGGGTCCGCAGCGCCGCGGCCAGCTCGCCGACCGGGCGGCGGGCCACCTGGCTCGCCAGGCGCGCGTTCGCCGCGTGCAGGTTGAAGCCGGAGCGCACCACGAGCGGCAGGACCCGCCACGGGCTGGCCACCAGCGGCGACACCAGATGGCCGGCGACCTCCCGCACCGTCCAGGCCCCGCACAGGCTGGGGGTGTCCAGCTGGGCGGGGGTCAGCGAGTCGAGCAGGTCGGCGATGCGGCGGCGTTCGGCGGCGATCATCAGCAGCAGGTCGGAGGGCACGGCGACATTCTGCCGGCTCCACGCCACCCGCGGCACCCGTCGCCCGGCGGCGGCGCCCAGTCCGCTGCCCGACGGCTCCACCGCTCAACCCGACGCCGGCCGGCCCAGCACCGCGCCCCGCTCGGCGCGGCTGGCGATGCCGAGCAGGCGGTGGGCCGGGCTAGGTTGGCCTCGGCCGCTTCCAGCGCCGCGCGGGCCTCCCGGCAACGCCCGGCCCGCCGCAGCGCCCGGCCCCGCCACCAGTAGGCAGCGGGCGCGGTCCAGCGGCAGCACCGGCCGCCGGTACGGCCGCCCGCGCGGCACAGAGCGCGGCGAGCGGAGGGATTGTGTCGATCATCGATATGCGTTCTGCTTGAGAAAGCGCTTGCCCCTGGTGGGCGGCGCGGCCCGTCCGACGGACGGGCGTCCGGGCACGGACCAGGGCCCGCTCCGGCATCCGTCGGGCATCGGATGCCGGCACCTTCGCGGGTCCCACGTACAGCCAGGGAGCAACATGCTGCACAGACAGCGCCGAAAGTCACTGGTCGTCGTCGCGGCGGCGGCCACGCTCGCCGCCGCCGGGGTCGTGGCCACGGCGGGCGCCGCACAGGCCGCCGCCGGCTGCCGCGTGAGCTACGCGGTCGCCTCGCAGTGGGCGGGCGGTTTCTCCGCCAACGTCACCCTCACCAACGTCGGCGATCCCCTCACCTCGTGGAGGCTCACCTGGTCGTTCGGCGCCGGCCAGACGGTCACCCAGGCGTGGAACGCCACCGTCACGCAGAGCGGCAGCTCGGTCACCGCGACGAACGTGAGCTACAACGGCAACCTCGCCACCAACGCGTCGGCCACGCTCGGCTTCAACGGCACGTGGAACAACAGCAGCAACCCGACGCCGAGCAGCTTCGCGGTCAACGGCGTGACCTGCACCGGTGGGACCAGCCCCACCACGCCGGGCAACCCGACCACGCCGCCGCCCACCACCCCACCCCCGACCGGTTCCTGGCCGACGCCCACGGGACAGGTCGGCGTCAACGGCACGATCCCGGTGTCCGGGGTGTTCGACGGCGGCATGCGCCGCTACTGCTGCATCGGCGACGGCAGCCAGGAGGAGAGCCAGGACCCGATGTTCCAGCTCGCCGCCGGGGCCACCCTGCAGAACGTCATCATCGGCGGGCCCGCCGGTGACGGCGTGCACTGCGCCGGGTCCTGCACGCTGCGCAACGTGTGGTGGGAGGACGTGGGCGAGGACGCCGCCACGTTCCGCGGCAGCGGTTCGCCCACCTTCCTGGTCGACGGCGGTGGCGCCCGCAGCGCCAGCGACAAGGTCTTCCAGCACAACGGGGCGGGCACGCTGACCGTCCAGAACTTCCAGGCGACCAACTTCGGGACGTTCTACCGCTCCTGCGGCAACTGCTCCACCCAGTACAAGCGCAACGTCGTCATCCGCAACAGCACGCTGACCCGCCCCGGCAACACGGTGGCCGGGATCAACGTCAACTACGGCGACACCGCCCGGTTCTCGGGCATCACGATCGTCAACGACTCCAGCCGGTCGATGGTGATCTGCCGCAAGTACAACGGCAACAGCAGCGGCGACGAGCCCACCCAGGTCGGCACCGGGGCCGATGGCACCAACTGCATCTACTCCTCGTCCGACCTGACCTACCGCCAGGCCTCGCTGCTCGCGAAGGCGAGGTTGACGAGGTACGCGACGAGGATGCCGATCGTGATCATGAGCTGGTTCATGG
>NZ_JBHUVA010000122.1:0-12896 GCF_042670805.1 Micromonospora sp. NPDC057141
CAGGCCCGCCCGGGGCCGGGGGCCGGCCCGCCCGGCCGGGCCGGGTCAGCGGCGGCGGCGGGGGGCTGCCCGGCGGGTCGGCTCGGCCGTCGTCGGGTCCTCCGGCCAGGGGTGGCGGGGGTAGCGCCCGCGCAGCTCCGCGCGGACCTGCGGATACCCCGTGCGCCAGAACGAAGCCAGGTCGGCGGTGACCGCCACCGGCCGCCCGGCCGGGGAGAGCAGGTGCAGCAGCACCGGCACCCGGCCGTCGGCGACCCGGGGCGCGTCGGCCCAGCCGAACGTCTCCTGGAGCTTCACCGCGAGCACCGGGGCGGCCGGGTCGGCGTAGTCCACCCGGGCCCGGGAGCCGCTGGGCACGGCGATCCGCTCCGGGGCCAGCTCGTCCAGCCGGGCCGCCAGCGACCAGGGCAGCAGCCGGCGCAGCGCGGCGACGACGTCCACCCGGGCCAGGTCGGCGCGGCGGCGGGCGGCGGCCAGCTCCGGTCCGAGCCAGTCGTCCACGCCGGCCAGCAGGGCGTCGTCGGTCACGTCCGGCCAGTCCGGCCCGAGCGCGTGCCGGCAGAACGCCAGCCGCTCGCGCAGCGCCCGCGCGGCCGGCGACCAGGTCAGCAGCGCCAGGCCGTCGCGGCGCAGCCCGTCGCGCAGCGCGGCGGCCACCAGCGCCGGCTCGGGGCGGGCCAGCGGCCGGGCGACCAGCTCGATCGCGCCGAGGCGGACCACCTCCCGGGCCACCACGTCCCCGGCGGACCAGGCCACCTCCCGCCCGGAGCGCAGCAGCGGTCCGCCGGCCTCCCGCGCCGTCGCCTCGTCCAGGCCGGTGGCCAGCCGCACCCGGGCGGTGGGCGCGCCGGGGGACCGGTCGGCCACCGCGACGGCCAGCCACGCCGTGCCGGCCAGCCCCGACCCGGGGGCCAGCTCCGCGGCGGTCCCGCCCGCCATCAGGTACGTCGACCCGCCGGCCCGACGTACCCGGGCCAGCCGCTCCGGGTACGCCAACCCGACCAGCAGCCCGGCGGCCAGCTCGTCGGGCAGCGGCCCCTGCGGGGCGGCGGCCCCGGTGGGCAGGGCGGCGCGCAGCCGGCGGGTCTCGGCGCGCCAGCGGGCGGTGGCCGCCGGATCCGTGCCCGCGCGCAGCCGCCGCCACGCGGCGGTCAGGTCGTCGCCCGGCCCGGTGACCGTGTCGTCGGCGAGCAGCGCCACCACCTCGGCGGCCCGGTCCGCGCCGACCACCGGCGCGCCGTCGAGCAGCGCCCGGGCCAGCCGGGGGTGCGCCCCCGCCCCCGCGATGGCCCGCCCCCGGGCGGTGATCCGGCCCGCCGCGTCCAGCGCGCCGAGGGTGGTCAGGGTGTCCCGGGCGACCGTCATGGCGGCGGCCGGCGGCGGGTCGGGCAGGGCCAGCCCGGTGCCCTCCGGGTCGCCCCAGGCGGCCAGCTCCAGGGCGAAGCCGGTGAGATCGGCGGTGGCGATCTCCGGCTCCGGCTGGGCGGCGAGCCGGGCGTGGACCGCCTCCGACCAGCACCGGTAGACGTGCCCGGGTGCCTCCCGCCCGGCCCGCCCGGCCCGCTGGGTCGCCGCGGCCCGGGACACCGGCACGGTGACCAACGCCCCGAGCCCCCGGGCCAGGTCCACCCGGGGCACCCGGGCCAGCCCGGCGTCGACCACCACCCGGACCCCGGGCACGGTCAGGCTGCTCTCCGCCACGGCGGTGGTCAGCACCACCCGCCGCCGGCTGGCGGGGCGCAGCGCGGCGTCCTGCTCGGCGGCGCGCAGCCGCCCGTGCAGCGGCAGCAGGTCCACGGCGCCCCGCAGGGCGGCCAGCCGCCCGGTCACGGCGGCGATCTCGCCCACCCCCGGCAGGAAGACCAGCACGTCCCCGTCGCGCTCGGCGAGCGCCCGGCGGACGGTGGCCGCCACGTGGTCCAGCAGCGCCGGGTCGACCCGGCCGGACGCGGTCACGGTGGCCGGCCGGGGCGGCGGGGCCCAGACCCGGGTCACCGGGTGCAGCGCCGCCTCCGCCCGCACCACCGCCGCCGCGCCGTCGGTGCCGAGTAGCTCGGCGAGCCGGTCCGCGTCCGGGGTCGCCGACATGGCCAGCAGCCACAGGTCGGGGCGCAGCGTCTCGCGCGCCTGCGCGGTGAACGCCAACGCCAGGTCGGCGTCGAGCTGCCGCTCGTGGCACTCGTCCAGCAGCACCGCGCCGACGCCGGGCAGCTCCGGGTCGCGGTGCAGCCGGCGCACCAGCAGGCCGGTGGTGACCACCTCGACCCGGGTGGCCGGGCCCACCCGGCGCTCGCCGCGCACCGCGTACCCGACCCGGTCGCCGACCCGCTCGCCGAGCAGGGCGGCCATCCGGTGCGCCGCCGCGCGGGCGGCCACCCGGCGCGGCTGGGCGAGCACCACCCGGCCGGCGACCGCCCCGGCCACGGCCAGCGGGGCGAGGGTGGTCTTCCCCGTGCCGGGGGGTGCCACCAGGACCGCGCCGCCGGCCGCGCGCAGCGCGTCGAGCAGCGCCGGCAGCGCGGGGCGGACCGGCAGGTCGAGGGTTACGTCGGCGAGCACCGTCCTACTGTCGCACCGGGTCGCCGGGCGTCAGCGGGGGCGTACCGCGTCGAGGCCGGCGACGAACGCGCCCCAGGCGGCCGGGGCGAAGGCCAGCGCGGGTCCCCCGCGGTCGGTGGAGTCGCGGACCGCGACCCGACCGTCGGCTGTGGCCACCTCGACGCAGTTGCCGTTGCCGCTGCTGCGGCTGCTGGTCCGCCAGGCCGCCCGGGACAGGTCGAGCGCGGTCATCCCCGTTACCTCATCTTCTGCTGGCGCGCCGCGATGCGGTCACGCAAAGTTACGAGAAGCCTCCTCCAGGCGGGTCAACGAATCCGCCGGACTGAGTGCCATCCGGCACAGCTTCTCGTGCAACAGGCTATACCCGCGCACATGATCGGCTTCCTCCAGAGCCAGCCCCATCGTGAGGTTATCCAGGTAAACCACGGATGCGTCGGCGTCGTCGGAAAAGCCCAGGATGACGTACGGGGTGGTCATCGCGGGGTGGCCACCGGCCGAGAACGGAAGTACCTGCACCATGACGTTCGGTAGTTGTGCGACATGGTGGATGTGGGCCAGCTGCTCGGCCATCGCGGCCGGTTCGCCGACCGGCCGCAGCAGCACCGCCTCGTTGAGCACCACCGACAACTCGACGGGGTTCTCCCGGTGCAGCACGTCCTGCCGGCGCAGCCGGGCGGCGACCTTGCGCTCGATGCGTTCCTCCCCGGCGGTCAGCCGGTAGATCGCCCGCGCGTACGCCTCGGTCTGGAGCAGCCCGGGCACGGCCTCGGCCTCGTACGTGCGCAGCGCCGCCGCCTCGGCCTCCAGCCCGACGTAGAACTCGAACCACTCGGGGAGCACGTCGCTGTAGGTCTGCCACCAGCCGCGCTGCTGCGCGCCCCGGGCGATCTCGATCAGCGCCTCGGCGTCGGCCCCGGTGACCTGGTAGAGCGCCAGGGCGGCCCGGACGTCCCGGGGTTTGATTCCGATCTGGGCGTTCTCGATCCGAGAGAGGTTGCTCTTGGACATGTCGAGCTGACGGGCGGCGACATCGAGGGTCATCCCTGAAAGTTCGCGCAGGTGGCGTAGCTCGCGGGCGATGCGGCGGCGGCGTACGGTCGGGCTGGCGGTCACCCTCCGAGTCTGTCACGCCAAGATCCCCAGGTCGTTCGGACACGGAGTGCAACTGTCGAAAGTGGGAGTTGCGTTGCAACCCGCTGACGTGCATTCTTTCACCCGGCGTCGATCAGTTGTGGACAATCCGTTCGGGAGGCTCGTGTGCTCACCGCCGACGAGTTCTATCTGATCGCCCACAACGACAGCCGGGGCAAGCCGAAGCTTCATCCCAGCGCGGCGGGCATCGGCCTGGCGGCGGCCCTGCTCGGCGAGCTGGTCCTGTTCGGACAGCTCACCGTCGCCGCCGGGAACGTGACCGTGGTCGACCGCCGCCCGCCCGTCGACGCCCTGGCCCACACCGTCCTGGACCAGTTGGTCGGCGAGTCCCAGCACCAGTCGGTGCGCACCTGGCTGAGCTTCCTCGGCCAGAGCGCGGCGACCTCGGTGGCGGAGCGGCTGGCCCGCGCCGGCGTGCTGCGCCGCCAGGAGAACCGCCGCCTGCTGCGCACCAGCGTCAGCTACGTCCCGATCGACCTCAACGCGGTGGCCTGGCCGGCGACCCGGCTGCGTGCCCTGCTCGACCGGCCGGAGCCACCCACCGTGCCGGACGCGCTGCTGCTCGGCCTCGTCTCCGCCGCCGGCCTCACCCGCGAGGTGCTGTGGAGCGCCGGCCCCCGCGCCCACCACCGGCTCAGTGTTCTCATCCCGGCGCTGCCCCCGCCCCTGAAGGAGCTCGTCGCGCACACCGAGGCCGCCGTCGGCGCGGCCGTGCTGCGCGGCATGCCCTGACGGCCGCCGGCCCCTCACTCCCCTCCTCGAACCGGAGCAGTCGCGATGCCCCCCACGACGACATTCGAACGACCGAGCAACGTCTCCGACGCCCTGGCCCGTGGCCGCCTCGGCGTGCCGTCGGTGATCTTCTTCGTGCTGTCGGCGGCGGCCCCGCTGACCGTGGTGGCCGGCGTGGTCACCACCGGCTACGCCGTCACCGGCGTCACCGGCATGCCGTTGGCCTTCCTGGTGGTGGGCGCGGTGCTCGCCCTCTTCTCCGTCGGGTACGTGGCGATGGCCCGCCGGGTGGAGAACGCCGGCGCGTTCTACGCGTACGTCTCGCGGGGGCTGGGCCGCCCGGCCGGCGTCGGCGCGGCGTGGGTCGCCCTGCTGGCGTACAACGCGCTTCAGGTCGGGTTGTACGGCGCGGTCGGTGCGGCGGCGACGCCGGTGCTGGAGCGGCTCTTCGGCGTCGCGCCGGCCTGGTGGGTGGTGGCCCTGGTCGCGTGGGCCCTGGTCGCCGTGCTCGGCCTGCTGCGGGTCGACGTCAACGGCATGGTCCTGGCGGTGCTGCTGGTCGCCGAGATCGCGGTGATCCTGGTGTTCGACCTCGGGCAGCTCGGCCACCCGGCCGGCGGCTCGGTGAGCCTCGCCGCGCTCTCCCCGGACAGCCTGCTCGTCCCGGGGGCCGGCGCGCTGCTGGTGCTCGCCATGACCGGCTTCGTCGGCTTCGAGTCCTCGGTGGTATTCAGCGAGGAGAGCAGGGACCCGAAGCGCACGGTCCCGATGGCCACGTACCTGTCGGTGGCGATCATCGCCGGGCTCTACGCCCTGTCGTCGTGGGCGATGACCGTGGCGGTCGGGCCGGACCGGATTTCGGCGCAGGCCGGCGAGCAGAGCGTCGAGCTGATCTTCAACCTGGCCGGGGCCCACCTCGGCGACACGGCCGTCACGATCGGCCAGGCGCTGTTCATGACCTCGGTGCTGGCGGCGATGATCTCCTTCCACAACACCACCGCCCGGTACGCGTTCGCGCTCGGCCGGGAGCGGGTGCTGCCGGCGGCGTTCGGGCAGACCTCGCCGCGCACCGGCTCGCCCCGGGTGGCGTCGCTCGCGCAGAGCGTGCTCGGCCTGCTGGTGATCGTGCTGTACGCGGTCAACGGCTGGGACCCGGTGCTCCAGCTCTTCTACTACGCCGGCTCCGGCGGTGGGTTCGGCGTGCTGCTGCTGATCGCCACCACGTCGATCGCGGTGATGGCCTACTTCGCCCGCACCCGGGCGCAGGAGAACCTGTGGCGGCGGCTGATCGCCCCGGGGCTGGCCGCCGTGGCGCTGGTCGCCATCATCACGGTGGCGGTGGACAACTTCGCCATCCTGCTCGGCGTCGCCCCCGACTCGGCGCTGCGCTGGGCCGTCCCGGCCGTGTACCCGGTGGCCGCGCTGGTCGGTCTGCTCTGGGCGCTGGTGCTGCGGCGAAGCCGGCCGGACGTCTACGCCCGGATCGGGCTGGGCGCGGAGAGCGCCACCCTGCTGGCCGCCCAGGGCGTCGACGGCGGGCCGGCCCGGTTGGGCGCGGGGGCGTCGAGGTGAGCGGCGTACGCATCGAGCGGCTCGGCCCGCCCGAGACCCGGCTGGTGGCCGAGCGGATCGCCGAGGCGTTCCTGGTGCTCCCGGCGACCCACTGGCTCGTGCCGGACGCCGCGCAGCGCCGGGCCGTGCTGGCCGACAACTTCGAGATCCCGGTGGGCCACGCCATGGCGCACGGCCAGGTGCACGCCACGGCCGACCGGGCGGGGGTCGCGGTGTGGCTCCCGCAGACCGGCGACGACGTCGGTCCGCCGGCGGACTACGACGCCCGGCTGGCCGCCGCGTGCGGCGAATGGGTCGACCGGTTCCGCCACCTCGACGACCTGTTCGCCGCCAGCCACCCGCACGCCGGGCACCACCACCTGGCGTTCCTCGCGGTCACGCCCGAGCGGCAGGGGCAGGGGATCGGCTCGGCGCTGCTGCGTCACCACCACGCCTGGCTGGACGCCAACGGCGTGCCCGGCTATCTGGAGGCGAGCAGCGAGACCGGCCGGGACCTGTACGCCCGGCACGGCTACCGGCCCCGGGAGGTCTTCCGGCTGCCCGACGGCACGCCGTTCTTCCCGATGTGGCGGGAGCCGGCGACGGTCGCCTGAGGCAACCGACACGTGGTGGGCCTGGCGCACCCGCGCCGGGCCCGCCATCTTTCGTTCGGGCGTGCCTAGTAGGTGCCGTCGAGCTGACCCCGCAGCTTCGCCAGCGCCCGGGCGAGCAGCCGGGACACGTGCATCTGCGAGACGCCGATCTGCTCGGCGATCTGCGACTGGGTCAGGTTGCCGTAGAAGCGCAGGGTGAGGATCTTCTGCTCACGCCCGTCGAGCGTGGCGAGCGCCGGGCCGAGGGCGACCCGCAGCTCGGCCAGCTCGAACTCGTTGTCCTCGCCGCCGAGCATGTCGCCCAGCTCGGTGGCCCGGTCGCCGTCGCCGGTCGGGGTGGACAGCGACACCGCGTTGTAGGCGCGGGCGCCCTCCAGGCCCTCCAGGACCTCTTCCTCGGTGAGCTTGAGGTGGGCGGCGATGTCGGCGACCGTGGGGGAGCGGCCCAGCGTCTGGAGCAGGGAGCTGTTGGCGTCGGAGATCGCCAGGCGCAGCTCCTGGAGGCGGCGCGGGACCCGGATGTCCCAGGTGCGGTCGCGGAAGTGTCGCTTGAGCTCGCCGATGATGGTCGGGATGGCGTAGCCGGCGAAGTCGACGCCGCGCGACGGGTCGAACTTGTCGATGGCCTTGATCAGGCCGACGGCGGCGGTCTGCGCGAGGTCGGCGGTCGGCTCGCCCCGCCCGCTGTAGCGGTGGGCGAGGTGGTTGGTCAGCGGCAGCCAGGCCTCGATCGCCCGGTCCCGCATCGCGGCGCGCGACGGGTGGTTGGCGGGCAGCGCCGCCATCGCGTCGAGCAGGTCGGCGGCGCTGTCGGTGGGCGCACGCGGGTCGAGCTTGGCCGTGGTATCCGGCGCTGCGGTCGTCTGCTCGCTGGTCGTTGGCGCGGTCATGGGTGGTCCTCCCTGCACCTCGTCCGCGGATAGAGACGTGACGCTTCGGTTTAGCTTCAAATGGGCCGTTCGGGACTCACCTTAGCCTGATCGGCTCCCGGAAATCCAGCCGAAAGTACGATGAACTTAAGGATGTTTCGGGCGTAAGGCTATCAAAACGGTCGTGGATGCGCGAACCTGTGATCGCGATTACCGGTTCGCTGGATGTCTGCACCCGATCACCAGGTGGCGGACCGGCGCGCCCGCCGCCAGCGCTGCCACCTCGCTGACCGGCCGGTCAAAGTGCGCCGAGCCGTGAATCAGCGGCTCGGCGAGGTTTCCGGTCGTCCAGACGGGTATCCGTGAGACCGGGTTGGCGCGTCCGGCCGCGGTGAGGAACCAGTCCCGCATCGGCACGCTTCAGCCCTCCGAGGTCGACAACGTCCTCACGGTAGGACCCCCGCGCAGGGTCCGCACGCCGACCGGCACCCCCGGTGACCTGGCCGACGACCCGCGCGGTGCCACCCGACAGCGAAGCGAACACCGAGGAGGCCGCACGATGCCCGCCGAGCCGACCGATGTCATGACCGAGCACCGCGAACAGCCGGTGGAAGGCGAGCGGGGGGCGCTCGTCGCCGTGTTGGTGATGGTGCTGCTGGGGGTGGCGGGGATCTTCGCGGTCTCCTGACCGACCGCCTTCGAGCGCGCGGACCGGTCTTCCGGGTACGCCGACGGGCGGCACCGGGGAGTCCCCGGTGCCGCCCGGCACGGCCCGCGTCAGGGGCGCTCGCCCTGCCCGCCGGTGTGCGGCAGCCGCTCGGCCGGGACGACCCCGAGCCGGCCGGCCTGGAAGTCCTCGAACGCCTGGATCAGCTCGTCCCGGGTGTTCATCACGAACGGCCCGTAGTGGGCCACGGGCTCCCGGATCGGCTGCCCGCCCATGATGTAGAGCTCCAGGGCGGGGGTGTTCGAGTCCTGCGTCGCGTCGGCGGTGACCCGCAGCGCGTCGCCCGGACCGTGGACGGCGAGCTGGCCGGTGTGGAACGGCCGGCGGCCGGTGCCGACCGTGCCGCGCCCCGCCAGCACGTAGACCAGGGCGTTGAAGTCGGCCCGCCAGGGCAGGTTCAGCTCGGCCCCGGGCTGCACCGTCACGTGGGCGATGGTGATCGGGGTGTGCGTCGAGCCGGGCCCCCGGTGCCCGGCGACCTCACCGGCGATGACCCGGATCAGCGCGCCGCCGTCCGGCGTGGTGAGCAGCACCGACTCCTTGCCGCGGATGTCCTGGTAACGCGGCGGCTTCATCTTCGCCACCCGGGGCAGGTTGACCCAGAGCTGGAGGCCGTGGAACAGGCCCCCGCTGGCCACCAGGTGCTCCGGCGGGGCCTCGATGTGCAGCAGGCCGCTGCCGGCCGTCATCCACTGGGTGTCGCCGTCGGTGATCGTGCCGCCGCCGCCGAGCGTGTCCTGGTGATCCATGATCCCGTCGATCATGTAGGTCACCGTCTCGAAGCCGCGGTGCGGGTGCCACGGGGTGCCCTTCGGCTCGCCCGGGGCGTAGTCCACCTCGCCCATCTGGTCGAGGTGGATGAACGGGTCCAGCTCGTGCATCGGCACCCCGGCGAAGGCCCGGCGGACCGGGAAGCCCTCGCCCTCGTAACCGCTGGGGGCCGTGGTGAGCTTGCGGACCGGGCGGTAGCGGGTGGACTCGTCGAGCCGGGGCAGGCGGGGCAGGACGAGAACGTCGTCGACCGTGATGGCGGGCATCTCGAACTCCTTTACTCGCTGGGGGTGGCCGAGGCGTCGCGGTCGCGGCGCAGCCGCCGGCCGAGGCGTTCGAAGACCCGGGTCAGGCAGGCGACCTCGGCGTCGTCGAGGTCGTCCATCAGGTGGGCGCGCACGGAGTGCAGGTGGTGCGGCGCGGCCTCGCGCAGCGCCAGCAGCCCGGCGGCGGTGAGCACCGCCTCGCTGCCGCGCCCGTCCTCGGCGCACGACTGCCGGGCCACCAGGCCGCGCTTCTGCATGGTGGTGATCTGGTACGTCAGCCGGCTGGGCGAGAAGACCAGCCGACCGGCCAGCTCACCCATCCGCAGTCGCTGCCCCGGCGCCTCGGAGAGCAGCACGAGCACGTGGTAGTCGGCGAAGCTCAGCTCGCTGTCGGCCCGCAGGTCGTCCTCGAGCTGGGTGAACAGTCGCTGGCTCGACTCGATGTAGGCCCGCCAGCAGGCCATCCGCTCGATGTCCAGGTTCTCCGTCACGCCGCAACAGTAGCATTATTTCAAATTTTGACAAGCGCTCTGGATTGCCGGTGAGCTGCGCCATGTTCCGTGCTCCCGGACGGGGGCGCTTCGGATTTGAACGAGAAACGTCGGGCGGATCCCGGGTGGCGGCTGACAGACTGCTGACCCATGGACGACGTACGCCTGCCCGCCCCCGGCCTGCTGCTGCGCCCCTGGCGCCCCGCCGACGCCCCCGCCGTGCTGGCCGCCCTGCGCGACCCGGCCGTGGCGACCTGGAACCCGCAGGGCGACATGGACGAGACGCGGGCGCGCGAGTGGGTGCGCCGCCGGGGCGACTGGTCCGCCGGTGACCACGTCTCTCTCGCCGTCGCCGACCCCGGCGACACCGAGCTGCTCGGCTCGGTGTCGCTGAGCAGCATCGGCGGCGGCAACGCCAACATCGGCTACTGGACCGCCCCCGCCGCCCGGGGGCGGGGCGTGGCCACCGGGGCCGTCCGGCGGCTCACGACCTGGGGATTCGCGGCGCTGGGCCTGCGCCGCGTCGAGTTGTGGCACGCCGTGGCCAACCCCGCCTCCTGCCGGGTCGCCGAGCGGGCGGGCTACCCGCTGGAGGACACCCTGCGCGAGTCGCACCGCTACGGCGACGGCCGCCGCCACGACGAGCACCTGCACGCCCGCCTCGCCGCCGACGCCTGACAGGCCGTGGCTGGGCGGCCGGCGGGTCATGTCGGGCAAGTGGCGGTATCCCGACCGCCGGATACCGCCATGTCGCCGACATGGAGTCGATCATGGACGGCTGCGCGCCTCGGACGGCTGCCCGCCCCGGACGCCGAGCGGCCCCGGGGAGTCCCCGGGGCCGCCCGACGGGCAGTCAGGTCGCCGGTCAGCGGGCGGTCGCGCCCGTCGGCGTCAGGTGCATCCGGCCCAGCAGCTGCCGGGCCTGGTCGGCCACGCCGGCGTCGACGGTCACCGCGTACTGGGCGGCGCGCAGCGAACTCGCCGAGGTGAAGTCCCGCTGGCCCCCGCTCATCGCGTGCGCCACCGCGCCGAACACGGCCCCCCAGATCGCGCCGATCACCAGCCCGACCAGGATCACCGCGAGCCAGTTGCCGGCGGTGAAGATGCCGAACAGCAGGCCGATGAACAAGCCGAACCAGGCGCCCGTGCCCGCGCCGATCAGGGCCGCCCGGCCCGTGGTCAGCCGGCCGAGCACCGTCTCGACGAGGGTCAGGTTCGTCCCCACGATCGCGGTGTGTTCCACCGGGAACCGGTTGTCGGCCAGATAATCCACCACCCGCTGCGCGGACGGATAGTCCGGGTAGGTGCCGATCGTCACCGTCGGCGGACCCACCTGCGGGCCGTGGCCGTCGCCGCCGGGCGCGGCGGGCCGCCCAGCCGGGCCGTACGGGAGGTTGTTCGCGCCCGGCATTCCGGGTTGCCAGGCCGCAGTCGAGGTCGAGGGTCTGGTCATGGTGTCCTCCTTCGTCGACCACCCGCCTTCCCCCGGCCGGCCAGCGGTAACGTCGCGGTCCCCGGCGAATGCTGCTCGGCCGGGCCGGGTAGGCACCGGCGTGGACAGCGGACGGATCAGCGAACACGGCTTCCTGGCCGACGGCCGCAGCGCGGCCCTGGTCGACCGGGTCGGCTCGGTCAACTGGTGGTGCCCAGCGCGGTTCGACGCGCCGTCGGTCTTCGGGCGGCTGCTCGACGACGACGCCGGGCACTGGTCGATCCGGCCCGGGGCGCAGTTCACCACCGCACGCTCCTACCTGGACGGCACGCTGGTGCTGCGCACCGTGTTCACCACCGACAGCGGGTCGGTGGCGGTGACGGACGCGCTCGCGCTGGAGCCCGGGGCGCGCGGGCACGACATCGGCCTGCGCTCGCCCCGGGTCCTCGCCCGGCTGGTGGAGGGCGTCTCCGGTGCGGTGCCGGTGCGGCTGACCTACCGGCCCCGATTCGAGTACGGGCGGGTCGCCGCGTACCTGGTCGCGCACCCCGAGGGGCTCGACGCCACCGCCGGGGCGGCCCGGCTGCGGCTGCGCGGCGACGTGCCGCTGACCTGCGGCGAGAGCGAGGCCACCGCCGCCTTCACCGTCCGGGCCGGCGAGTCCTACGGCTTCACCCTGGCGTACGCGCCGACGTACGACGGCGGGGACCCGGTGACGCCGGACGCAGCGGCGACAGTGGCCGAGACGGCGGCCGGCTGGCGCTCCTGGGCCGGGATGCACCCGTACCAGGGCCGCTATCCGGAGCTGGTGCGGCGCAGCGCGCTGGTCGTGCAGGGCATGACGTACCAGCCCAGCGGCGCGGTCGTCGCGGCGGCGACCACCTCGCTGCCCGAGGCGCTGGGCGGCGACCGCAACTACGACTACCGCTTCGTCTGGCTACGCGACTTCAGCCTCACCCTCCGCGCGCTGTGGCGGGCGGCCTGCCCCGACGAGGCCACCCGGCAGTTCGCCTGGGTCGCGCGGGCGATGGGCCGCATCGGCGACCGGCCGGTGCCCATCATGTACGGCGTCGAAGGGGAACGGGACCTCACCGAACACCGCCTCGACCACCTCGCCGGGTACGCCGACAGCCGGCCCGTGTTCGTCGGCAACGACGCCTGGCGGCAGCGGCAGACCGACGTGCTCGGGGAGGTCATCGACGCGGCGTGGCTGATGCGTCACTACCTCGAACCGATGGACCCCGAGGTGCGCCAGCTCCTGCGCGCCCTGGCCGACCAGGCGGCCACCGACTGGCGCCGCCCGGACGCCGGGATGTGGGAGGCCCGCGACGCCGAGCGGCACTACGTCTCGTCGAAGGTGCAGTGCTGGGCCGCGCTGGACCGGGCCGTGTGCTTCGGGTCCCGCCTCGGCGACGCCGCCGACGTGGCCCGCTGGGCCGCCGCCCGCGACGAGGTCCGCGCGGCGGTGCTCCAGCGGGGCTGGAACGACCGGGTCGGTGCGTACACCGGGGCCTTCGACTCCACCGAGCTGGACGCCTCGGTGCTCCTCATGCCGCTGGTGGGGTTTCTGCCCGCTGGCGACGCCCGGATGCGCGCCACGATCGACGTGGTCGAGGCGCGGTTGTCGCACGACGGCCTGCTGCGCCGCTGGGACGGCGACCCGGCGGGCTTCGTCATCTGCTCGTTCTGGCTGGTGGGCTGCCTGGCCCGGTCCGGCGAACCGGACCGGGCC